>CAIVDG010000124.1 GCA_903904615.1 uncultured Acidimicrobiaceae bacterium
CATGTGATTACCACTTATCCCAGTGAAGAACCTTGCTCAGTGGCTCGCGCTTTGCAGGCTTGAAGTCTGTGCCGATTGTGTAGGCAATTGGGAACAGGCCACCTTGCGTCACTTTTTCGTAAGGAATGCCGAGAAGTGCAGCGGCTTCTTTCTCTCCGTCATTCATGAGGTGAATGGTGGTCCATGCAGAACCCATGGCACGTTCGCGCAATGCGAGCATGAAGCTCCACACGGCAGGCAACAATGATCCCCATGCGCCAGCAGTTGCGAACGATGGCAGATTGTCGAGGCGACCTTCAATGCACGGAATCATAAGGAGCGGTGCCTTCTCAAAGTTCTCGGCCAAGTAGCCAGCGGAGTCGCGAACAAGTCCCATGCGCTCGCCGCGCGAGTCGCCGTCTTTGTATTCACGGCCAGGCATGTTTGCGTACAAGTCCCAGTTCTTGCGATAAATGTCGGCAAGGGCCTTCTTCTTCGCTGCGTCTTCAATAATGATCCAGTGCCAGCCCTGGCTGTTTGAGCCGGTGGGAGCTTGCAAAGCAATCTCTAAACACTCTTCAACAATCGCCCGCTCGACTGGCTTGTCAAAGTCGAGGCGCTTGCGCACCGAGCGGGTGGTCTTGAGTACTTCGTCTGCGGAAAGGTTCAAATGCATAACGGGCAGTCTGCCACGCCTTCGGTGTTCCCGTCGCCTTCGAGCCGTGACAAGATGAAGCCATGAGCGACAGAGTCACCATCTCCATCTCCGACGGCATCGCAGACGTTCGGTTCAACCGCCCCGATAAGCGCAACGCACTCGACGGTGAGCAGTTCCAAGCAATCGTTGACGCGGGCGAATCTTTGAAGACCAACAAGAAGATTCGCGTTGTGGTTGTTTCGGGTGAGGGCGCCTCGTTCTGTGCGGGTCTCGACCTTGCATCTATGGGTGGCATGGCTTCGGGCGAGCGCCAGAAGAGCAACGCCCCAACCGCTGGCGACATGCAAGAAGGTCGCATTACCCATCTTGGCCAGCAGTCTGCATGGGTGTGGCAGGAAGTACCTGTGCCGGTCATCGCTGCAGTACATGGCCACGCGCTGGGTGGCGGCTGTCAAATTGCATTGGGTGCCGACATTCGTATTGCACACCCAGACACCAAGTTCAGCGTTCGCGAAACGTATTGGGGTCTTGTGCCCGACATGGCGGGAACGGTTCTCATGCAGGGTCTTGTTCGCCCCGACATCATGAAAGACATTGTCTTGTCTGCTCGCATCTTCGACGGACGCGAGGCCAAGGAAATTGGCATTGTCACCCGACTGTCCGATAATCCACGAGAAGATGCATTTGCATACGCACAAGAAATTGTGAAGCGCAGCCCGGATGCTGTTCGCGGTGCGAAGGAACTGTTGAACCGTCTGACTCTCGACTTTGCCGCTGCGCAGTTTGCTGCCGAGCGTCGCATCATTGGCAGCCTCATCGGCGGCCACAACCAGCGAGAAGCTGTCATGAGCGACTTCGAGAAGCGGGCTCCCGCCTACATCGACCCTGCATAGGTCACATAAATGGCTTTGTGAGTGGGGTGGGGGCTAGATAGCCTTTACTTCTGCTCGGGTCAGCGTCGCCCCGGGAGAACAATCTCATTCTCCGCCGTGCTCTGCACGGTTCCTGAAGGACTAGACGCTTTTATGAACCCCGATCTCCCCATGGCCCACGGTCTTTACGACCCACGTTTCGAACACGACGCATGTGGCGTGTCATTTGTGGCCAACATCAAAGGTGTTCGTAGCCGCGAGATTGTGACCCTCGGTCTCACCGCACTGACCAACATGGAACACCGCGGCGCTACAGGTGCTGAACCAGACACCGGTGACGGCGCGGGAATCCTCATTCAAGTGCCCGATGCATTTGTGCGCGCTGTTTCTGGCATTCAATTGCCTGCCGCCGGTGCGTACGCAACGGGAATTGCATTCCTTCCCCAAGCAGCTGCCGATGCAGATCGTGCCGCAGCAACTGTCGACGCAATCACGAAAGAAGAAGGACTTCGTTCTCTCGGTTGGCGCGACGTACCCGTTAACCCCGACTGCCTCGGTGCATCTGCTCGTGCCGTCATGCCAACATTCCGCCAGTTCTTCTGCGACGACCCTGCAGGTGCAACGGGTATTGACCTCGATCGCAAGTTGTTCATTGTTCGCAAGCGAATTGAGCACGAACTTGAAGGAACAATGCGCACGTACTTCTCGTCGTTGTCGGCGCGCACTCTTGTGTACAAGGGAATGTTGACAACGCCAGAGTTGCAGCAGTTCTTCCCCGATCTCTCCGATGACCGTATGGAGTCGGCACTTGCGTTGGTGCACAGTCGTTTCTCCACCAACACGTTCCCGTCGTGGCCTCTTGCTCACCCGTACCGTTACATCGCACACAACGGCGAAATCAACACTGTGCAGGGCAACCGAAACTGGATGCGCACACGTGAAGCGTTGCTCGCCACGAATCTCATTCCCGGACTTGACCGCGCGTTTCCCATTTGCACACCCAGCATGAGTGACTCGGCAAGTTTCGACGAAGTGTTGGAACTGTTGCACCTTGCCGGACGTTCACTTCCTCATGCATTGTTGATGATGATTCCCGAAGCGTGGGAAAACAACGATCGCATGGACCCACGCAAGCGCGCGTTCTACAAGTTCCATTCATCGCTGATGGAGCCCTGGGATGGTCCAGCCGACGTCGCGTTCACGGACGGAACATTGATTGGTGCAGTTCTCGACCGCAACGGATTGCGCCCAGGTCGCTACTGGGTCACAAGCGACGACTTTGTTGTTCTTGCAAGTGAGGCTGGCGTTCTCGACATTGATCAGTCGCGCGTTGTGCGTAAGGGCCGTTTGCAGCCTGGTCGCATGTTCCTCATCGACACCGAACAGGGTCGTCTCATTGACGACGACGAAATCAAACTTCAACTTGCTTCCGAGCATCCGTATGAAGAGTGGCTGGAAGCCGGCCTTACCAACTTGGACGATCTTCCTGCGCGCGAACATGTCGTGTTCAGTCGTGACAGCGTGGCTCGTCGTCAGCAAATGTTCGGATACACCGAAGAAGAACTGAAGGTCATCATTGCGCCAACTGCGCGTACCGCTACTGAACCCATTGGTTCAATGGGTACCGATACGCCAATCGCTGTGCTGTCCACACGTTCTCGTTTGTTGTTCGACTACTTCCAGCAGTTGTTTGCGCAGGTAACAAACCCGCCACTCGACGCGATTCGCGAAGAAGTGGTGACTGCAGTGGGAACAAGTGTTGGCCCAGAAGCCAACTTGCTCTCGCCGGGCCCCGACAGTTGCCGTCAACTTGTTTTGCCGTTCCCCATTCTCGACAACGATGATTTGGCAAAGATCATTCACATCAATGACGACGCAACACACCCGCATTTGGCATCAGTTGTTATTAGTGGTCTGTATCGCGTGGCAGACGGCGGTGCAGGTCTTCGTACCGCACTCGACAACATCCGTGCAGAAGTGAGTCAAGCAATTGAAGATGGTGCTCGCATTATCGTGTTGTCAGATCGAAACTCCGACGATGTGTATGCCCCAATTCCCTCACTGTTGCTCACAAGTGCAGTGCATCACCACCTCATTCGTGAGAAGCGTCG
>CAIVDG010000125.1 GCA_903904615.1 uncultured Acidimicrobiaceae bacterium
GAAGGTCTGGTCTTCACCGTCACTGGTCCAGGCCGAATTTATGCGCAGTCGCGTAACCCGAATTGGTTTAATCAGTTCGCACCAGCCAACCATTCACACGGTTCGCGCTAACAGCTCTTCTCAGACCACGAAATTTCGGTGGTGATGATGTAGTTGTTCGCTGCATCAACAACGCATTGGTTAGACCCATAACCGGTGTGTCTGTTGTCGGTCACCACAATGATGCGGCCGTCTTCCAAAGCTTTTGCCATGTTTCGCGAACTTTGTAGTGGGGTAGCGGCATCCCCTGTCGTACCGATAACAACAATGGGGCCAGCGTTTTTGCCAGTGATTGTTACGCGAGTATCAGTCTTTGTTGGCCAAAAGGTGCACACGTAGCCAGTGGCAAAAGATGCACCCAATCGCGGAGCAACTTTTTCAAAATCCTCGTAGTAATCGTTGACGCCTTCTACCGATTTTGGACCTGGATCATCAAGACACATGATGGCGTTGAATGCTTCTAGTTCATTTCCGTATGTTCCGTCATACGAGCGTTGGTAGTAGTCGTCGTACATTGAAAGAAGAATTGATCCATCGCCCTTCCGTGCTTTGCTGAGCGCAGTTTCAAGTGTGGGCCAAAGTGTTGACGAATACATCGCCTGGGAAACAGCGGTGAGAGCAACGCCTTGATTCACCGGAGACCTATCTGGCTTCACAATCAGAGGTTTCTTATCAAGAGCAACTATCAAATCGTCAAAGGCTTTCTCGGCATTTCCGCCGTTGTAGATCTCGCATGTTGGACGCGATGAGCAGTCAGCGAGAAATTTGTTTAGTTCAGTTTCAAACCCTTTTGCTTGGTCGAGTCCGCCTTGGACATAACCAGAGTTGGGGTCAGACGCTCCGTCAAGAACTGCAGCGCGCACAGTGTTGGGAAACATGGTTGCCCATGCCGCTCCCAGTTCGCTGCCGTACGAGAATCCGAAATACGTGATCTTGTCTACGCCTAATGCAGCGCGGATTCTGTCCATGTCACGTGCCGAGTTATTGGTGGAGATGTATTGAAGAATCTCTCCGCTTTTCTTCTCGCATTCGGCAACAAAGTCTCTTCCCGCCTGAACAGCTACATCTCTTTCAGCATCTGAGTCAGGTGATGGGTCGTATGCGAAGTACTGGTCGTAGTCGTCAACACAATCCACTGCAGGGGTGGAGTCACCCGTTCCACGTGGGTCCCACCCAACAATGTCGAACACCTCAATAAGGTCTGATCCGAAATACGAGGTAGGGGATTCAGCGAGATAAGAGCCACCGAATCCAGGACCACCGGGGTTGACCAGCATGGGACCAATACGTCGAGTCGGATCTGATGCGGGGTGCATCACCAAATTCAGGCTGAATGTACCGATGTCTGGGTTCTGGTAGTCGTACGGCACTTCGAATCGTGCGCACTTCAAAGTGGTGTCGTCTTCGCAATTCTTCCATTCAATGGTTCCGCCGGTTGCTGGTGTCTCTACAACAGTGGAATCCCCAGAAGAAGGTGAATTGCCGCCGCCACACCCCGCAAGAAGAGCAACTAACGCAAGGGAGAGAAGGCGAGTACGAGGCACGCCTAGAGACACTAGGGGCAGAGATGCCCGTAGCCTCAACAGGGTGCGAATGGGTCCACACATGCTTCTTCCCGGTGATGCCGATGCCATAAAAGGCGCGCGGATGAAGCGGGAATCGTTACGTCGTGCCTGGCAATTCTCCGCCCCATATAAATGGCATGTCATCGGGTTTCTCTCAGCCATTGTCTCGTCGGCGCTGTTGGCCTTGGCTCCGCCCTTTCTGTTCCGTGCAATTCTCGACAAAGCAATTGTTGAAGGCAACAAAGGTCTCATAACAACACTGGCTATTTTCTTGGTGTTGGCAGCCATTGGCGATGCGGGGCTCGCCATTGTTCAGCGTTGGCTTAGTTCAACAATCGGTGAAGGTCTCATTTACGACCTGCGTGTTGCATTGTTCGACAAAGTTCAACGTATGCCTGTTTCGTTCTTCACTCGAACACAAACGGGCGCGCTTATTAGTCGATTGAACTCCGACGTGGTGGGTGCACAAACCGCAGTGACATCCACTTTGGGCAGTGTTGTTTCCAATGTGGTTGTTCTTGTTACATCTCTAACAGCGATGATTGTGCTGGAGTGGCGTCTCACACTTCTTGCTCTTGTCGTTCTTCCGTTGTTCATTGCACCAGCGAAGCGGGTGGGCTTGAAGTTGGGTGCGATTGCACGTGAACAAATGGACCTCAATGCGCAAATGAATACGCAAATGAGTGAACGATTCAATGTTGCTGGCGCAATCATCGTGAAGTTGTTCGGACGTCGTGACCGCGAAGTTGCAACATTTGCGTCTCGTGCGGGTGGAGTTCGAGACAGTGGCATTAAGTCTGCGTTGTACGGACGAGTGTTCTTCGTTGCTCTCGGATTAGTGGGCGCTATGGGTGCTGCGGCGATCTATGGCGTGGGAGCACACATGGTGGTGAATGGCACCATCAGCACCGGAACGCTGGTTGCTATGGCTGCGCTTGTCACTCGTATCTATCAACCGCTCACCGGTCTCACCAATGCTCGTGTTGAAGTCATGACGGCATTCGTTTCGTTTGATCGCGTTTTCGAAGTGTTAGATGCACCCGTAGTAATTTTCGATCGTCCTGGTGCTGTTGATCTTGTTGACGCACGCGGCGAGATTCAGTTCGACAACGTGGTGTTTAGGTACCCGTCAGCTTCGTCGTCGTCTGTTGCTTCGTTGGAAACCCCTGGGTCTCACTCAGGAGACCCCGATGTCGATGTCATCAAGGGTTTGTCACTTCGTATCGCTGCTGGTGAAACGGTGGCGGTTGTTGGCGCAAGTGGTTCGGGAAAGAGCACACTTGCCTCACTTGTGCCGCGCCTCTACGACGTCACGTCGGGTGCGGTGCGAATAGATGGTCTCGATGTTCGAGATCTCACCGGAGACTCATTGCACGATGCCATTGGAGTTGTCTCTCAAGATCCGCATCTCTTCCATGAATCAATTGAATCGAACTTACTGTACGCACGCCCCGATGCAACGCAGGAAGAAGTTGTTGCAGCGTGTCAAGCAGCGCGTATTCACGAC
>CAIVDG010000126.1 GCA_903904615.1 uncultured Acidimicrobiaceae bacterium
CCAACTGCTCTTGCTCGACCAGCATCAGTTCATACGCACGTCGCAACATCTCACCGCGATCGCGACCTGTGCGCTGGCGCCACGGTATGAATGCTTCAGATGCAGTGACTGCAGCAGCCATGCAGTCCGCCGTGGTGTGCAGTGGAACATCGCCCACCTTTTCACCAGTCGCAGGATTCAGAACAGTGAGTGTTGCCATAGCACCATTCTGCCCGACAACGAAGAACGACCCGGTGCGAATGCACCGGGTCGTTCCGTGATGGGGATGGAGAGAATCAGCCTGCGCTGATCTTTGTGACCTGTGAAAGTGCCTTTGCCAAAATGGCTCCCTGAAGTGCTGTGTACCCGTTACCAGCTGCGCGTGTTCGACCACAGTGTTCGAGGAAGTACTTGAAGAAGCCCTTCACTGCCGTGTTGTCGGCGTTGTTCACTGTTGATGACAATCCGTACGAAATGGCGTTGATGGGGTAAGCATCTGCCGCAGTATTCGCGTAGTTCTGATTAACCAGACCTTCGGCAGTCACTTCGGCTGCTTCGAACCAGATGGCTGATGTCACCGGTGATGGTGCAACAAACCTCTTGCCTGGGTTCATAATGGCCGCTGCCTTCACACCACGATCCTGCAAGAAGGAAAGTTCTGCGTATGTAATTGCACCGTTATTGCCCTGTACGTACGTAGCAACACCTTGGTTACCGCTTGCTGCTTGGAAAGATCCGTCGCCAGGAACTGTTCCTGGGAATGCAGTGGTGAAGGTGTCGTTTGTTGGCTTGGTCCAAATTGATGGGAAAGACTTGTTCAGGTAGAGCGCGAAGTTGTTCGTGGTTCCTGAACCACCACTGCGGTAAGCAACACGGATTGGCAGGCTTGGGAAAGTGATTGTTTCACCGTCTTGAACTTTTTCGACGGCCAAGATACCGATGGTGGTTTTTCCAGCCTTCACTGTGTAGAACGTGTCCTTTGCGTACGCAATTGAACGAGTCAATGTGGCCTTTGGCGCAGATGACAGAACAATCTTTGGTGAACTACGAAGCGCGGTGCGCGTGATGGCCACTTTTACTTTTGCAAACTTTGCGCGAGCGGCAGCGTTCATGGTGACAGTGAAATTGACCTTCTTGCCAACCTTCTTTACCGATGCCGTGACACCAGCAGTCGTTGCGGTCAATTTGCTAGCAATAGAAGTCTTTTTGTTGACGGCAGCAATAGCTGGGTCGTTCCAGTTAGTGATCTTGCCAGCGAAAATCTTGGCCACCAATTCACCTGTCAAACGCACTTGAGCATTTGCTGGGCTAAGGCCATCAACGCGGTATCCGATTGCAATTGATCCGCCAACCAATGGGACGTAGACCAATCCAGCAGGAGCATCGCCGGCTGTGTAAGCCGATTCTGAACCACCAAACTTGTAGGTTCCAGACTTGAAGCGGCTCTTGCCATTTGATGATCCCGCAGTGCCGTCATATGTAACTGTGTCCGAATTCGGGTTGGCAGCGCTGTCGCCGTTGTACAACGAACGACAATCTTCCATCATGTTGGCGAGGAAGCTTGCGCCACCACCACCCAATGACGTTCCAGCACTAACCGGACTAATTGGTGTCACACTTGCGACCGCTGCGAGAACTGCAACTGTCGCGAACTTACGACGAAGTTTCATAGGGGTTTCTCCTTCTGGGTTGTATTCCCAGTGAAAACCTATGAGACCTACTTATCTCGAATGCTGACGTTTGCTGAACGCTTCACAATGTTTGAGTGAACAAACGGTAAACGAGCAATCAGCCGAATCGGCCTTGCACATAGTCAGCTGTGCGCTTGTCGGAAGGGTTCGAGAAAATATTGGTGGTGAGATCGGCTTCCACTAGGCGGCCTGGACCACCATCTGACAAGAAGAATGCGCAATAGTCACTCACGCGAGCAGCCTGCTGCATATTATGTGTGACCATCACAATGGTCATTGTCTCCGACAATTGAACAATGGTCTCTTCCACACGAAGTGTTGAGCCTGGGTCGAGAGCTGAACAAGGCTCGTCCAACAACAACACATCGGGCTTCAACGCCAATGCGCGTGCAATGCACAAACGTTGCTGTTGTCCACCAGACAGCGATCCACCCGGAGCCTTCAATCGATCTTTTACTTCGTTCCACAGACCAGCGCGAGTGAGGCACTCTTCAATGAGAGCGTCTTTGTCGTCTACTTTGACGCGAGCAAGTTTCAGACCTGCGATGACGTTTTCACCAATATTCATTGCGGGAAATGGGTTCGCCTTCTGAAACACCATGCCAATGCGACGGCGAATTTCAATAGGGTTCACGCCAGGTGCGTAAATGTCTTCGCCTTCAAACAACACCTCGCCCGCCATTGCAGCTTTCGGAATGAACTCGTGCATTCTGTTAAGGAGGCGCAGGAATGTGGACTTGCCACAACCTGACGGACCAATGAGACCGGTCACCGTGTTTTCTGGAAAGTGAAGAGAAACATCGGCAAGTGCATGGTGCTTGTTGAACCACGCGTGAACACCGACTGCTTCAAGGCCTCCACGACGAGACACTTCCAGGTTCCCTGCGTTTCGCTGCGTGCGATCTTCGACCACACCTGCATCAGCAGTAACCGACGGAACAATGACTTCTGGAGTACCTAAGTCGTTATTGATGTTGTTATCCATGATGATTATCGCTTTCTGGTAAGGCGTGAACTGGCAAAACGTGCAAGGAGGAACAAGACAAGAACCATGACCAACAACACCAAAGAACCACCCCACGAACGAGTAGCGGAATTGGCATCGCCAAGAGTTAGTCCAGTGAAGACATACACGGGAAGGCTCGCGATGGGTTCGGTGATGCTTGCACTGGTACCTACGAAGTAGGACACCGTAAGGAGAAGTGGCGCGGTCTCGCCAACAACACGGGCAACACCCAAGACGCTTGCCGTTACCAGCCCCGAAGCAACCGTAGGAAGAACGACGCGGAATGTGGTGCGCGCTTGCGATGCCCCCAACGCATAGCTAGCGGACCGAAGATCTTCGGGGACAATTTTCAATACTTCTTCTGAAGTTCTGGCAACAGTGGGCAACATGAGGATGGCTAATGCAAGTGATCCGGCAACGGCGCTAAAGGTGCCAAACAAGATAATTACTGTGGAGTACACAAAGAGACCAGCAACGATTGATGGCACACCGCTCATTGCCTGCGTGAGGAAGCGAACAAGTCGTGCGAATCGACCCTTTACTTCCACGATGTATACGGCCGCAAGAACACCAAGTGGAACAGCGATGACTGCCGCCATGAGAACAATGAGAAGCGAACCAATGATGGCATGCTTCAAGCCACCTAAGTGCAGATCATCGCTGAACGATGTGACGCGCATATCGCTTGTGAGATAACTCGAATGAAAGGCTTTTGACCCATTCTTCAAGACCGTCCAGAAAATGGACATCCACGGAATGGCAACGGTTGCGAACGCAATAGACATCAGCGACGTGGCGATGCGGTCGCTCGCCATGTTCCATCCGTGTCGCGCTGAACCGATGAATGCAATAACGGGCACTGCAAACGCCAGCCCCACATACCACCCGAGGAAACCGCTGAGACCCGTCAACTGGTTGATGACCGAACCGAAAATTCCAGCGAGTACAACGAGTGCGACGGCACGAAGTGCGGTGCTACGAGAATGGTCCCATGGACGCCGGGCTTCAGGCACCACGTCTGTGTATTGGTACGTGGTCATACGATTTTCCTCGACCGATTCACGATGATTGTGGCCAGGAAGTTGACAACCAGAGTGACCAGGAACAACACCAGACCTGCTGCCATGAGCCCCTTCAATTCATAGGCAGATGCTTCACCAAACTTTGTGGCGATGAGCGATGCAACGTTTCCACCGGCTGACGCAAGAATTTTGAAGTTGACTTCAAACACCAGGTTCAAAGTGAGATACACAGCAACTGTTTCACCAAGCGCACGGCCAAGACCCAACATTGCGCCACCCACAAGACCGCTCTTGCCGAACGGCAGCACAACAGTCTTAATTCCGCCCCATTTGGTGCCGCCCAAGGCGTACGTAGCATCCACAAGATCGCGTGGTGCCTGGCTGTATACCTCTCGTGCAACAGAGGTCACGATGGGCAAAATCATGATGGCCAGCAGTAACCCCGCCAAGAACGGTGAGCGTCCGAAAATAGGAGTACGAACAGCAAAGAGCGGAATCCAGTCGAGATATTTGTTGAGAGTTGCTGACCAATCTTCAACCAGTGGAAGCAACACCACATAGCCCCAGATGCCGTAGACAACGGAAGGAATTGCAGCCACCAAGTCAAGCAATGCAGTAAGTGCAGTGCGCAACCGACGCGGTGAGTAGTACTCGATAAACAATGCAGATGCCATTGCAAATGGCACCGCAATAATGATGGCGATTGTGGCAGTGAGAACGGAGCCCACCAACATTGCCGCGATTCCGAAAGTGGCGGTTGCTGCATCGTTAGGGTCGAGCATCTCCCACTTTGAATTCGTGATGAACCCAAGTCCGAAGTCTGAAAAAATCTCGAAACCGCGATACAACAAAAACGCCGCAATCAGAACGAGAACTACTAGCGAGAAGAGTGCCGAAGCCGACACGAACCCGCGGAACACTTTGTCGACCTTGGTGTAGTAGGCCTTAATCTCGCGCTGGTCTGGTGGGGTGTCCAACGTTTGCACGCCAAAAGTCTCCCAGTGGTACCTGTACCGCAATAGACGGCAAGGTAAACGAGAGGTGAACAGGTAGGTGAACTTTTCCGGTCTCCCCCGTAAACCGTGGGAGAAACTGGCTTAACCGCCGAGGTAGGCCGCCCGGACCGCTGGGTCCTCCAGCAGGTCGTGCCCCGATCCGTCTTTCACCACATAACCAGTTTCCAACACGTATCCGCGATGGGCAACGCGAAGAGCTTGCGTGGCATTCTGCTCCACCAACAACACCGAGATTCCTTCGGAGTTGATCTGCTTGATGATTTCAAAGATTTGAGCAATCAGCATGGGAGCAAGGCCCATTGATGGTTCATCGAGCAAGAGCAATCGCGGACGGCTCATGAGTGCTCGACCAATTGCGAGCATCTGTTGCTCACCGCCAGACAGCGTTCCGCCTAACTGAGAAATTCTTTCTTCAAGGCGTGGGAACAAGTGGAACACGTGAGCGAGGTCTGACGCTTTTTGTGCGGCGTCTCCCCCGCGCACGTACGTGCCCATTTCGAGGTTCTCACGAACAGTCATGCCTGGGAAAATGCCTCTGCCTTCTGGAGCCTGACAAATTCCCAACTTCACGCGATCGTGTGGCGCCATTTTGGTGATGTCTTGACCGTCGAAGATGACCGAACCCTGGGTGACTGTGCGAACTCCGGAGATGGTGCGCATTGTGGTGGTCTTACCTGCACCGTTTGCACCGATGAGTGTGGTGATTTCTCCCTCGCCTACACCGAAAGAGATCCCCTTCAGAGCTTCAATGCGACCGTAAAAAACATGCAGATCTGTAACTTCAAGAAGCATTGTCGTCCACTCCTAGGTACGCCGCGATGACATCGGGGTTGCTGCGAATATCGGCTGGTAGGCCATCGGCGATTTTCTTACCAAAGTCGAGAACAGCAACACGGTCGCTGACTTTCATCACAACGTTCATGTCGTGCTCGATAAGTAGAACGGTGTAGCCCTGTTCGCGAATCTTCAAAATGAGTTCGTTTAGTTCCTGCTTCTCAGCCGGGTTGAAACCAGCAGCGGGCTCATCTAAACACAACAATTGCGGTTCGGTTGCTAACGCACGCGCAATTTCGAGACGCCGTTGATAGCCGTACGGCAAGTTGCGTGCCGCATTGTTCGCACGGTCTGAAATACCCATGAATGTCAATAGCTCCATGGCGCGTTCGCGAGCTTCGTTCTCTTCGCGACGTTGACGCGGAGTGCGCAAAATTGCTCCACCCACCGATGACTTCTTGCGAGCATCGGCTCCTACCATGACGTTTTCAACGGCTGTCATCTGTGAGAAGAGGCGAATGTTTTGGAATGTACGTGCAATGCCTGCCTTAGTGATTTCAAATCGCTTTAGCCCTGCCATGGATTGACCATTGAACGTGACTGAACCGATAGTTGGCGAATACACACCAGTCATCACGTTGAAACAGGTTGTTTTCCCTGCGCCGTTTGGCCCAATGAGTCCAAGAATTTCACCGCGTGAAATTTGTAAGGTGACTTCACTAAGCGCGGTAACGCCACCAAATTGCATGGTGACGTTGTTGAAGTCGAGAAGAATGTCGCTCACTGTGCCACCCCCTCTTTCTGGGCAGATCTCCGTCGTCTCTTGTGTTCATCGCCCACTCGCTTGGGCAGAATTCCCTCTGGGCGGAAGACCATCATGAGAACAAGAACAACTCCGAACACGAAGACACGCTTGTCGGCAAAGTTGCGAAGACGCTCGGGCACGTAGGCCACCAAGATTCCTCCCAAGATTGCTCCGTACATGTTTCCGGAGCCACCCAACACAACAGCGGCCAAGAACAGAATTGACAACTGCAGCGGGAAGTTGTCGGGGTTGATGAAACCCACCTTGCCGGCGTAGTGAACTCCGGCAAGACCGCCCACAGCTGCGCCAATGGTGAATGCCCATAGTTTGAACTTGAAGGTATGAACTCCCATGAGTTCGGCAGCATCTTCGTCTTCACGAATAGCCACCCATGCACGTCCGACTCGCGAATACTCGAGACGATGCAGGACGAAGACCACGATTAGTACCAACGTGAGCCCTACGTAGTAGTACGGCTTTGGATCGAGAACACCAAACTTCAATCCCAGAATTGATGGTGGCTTCTTGATGTTGCTAATTCCGCGGCTTGCACCAAGCCAGTCCATGTTCTTTGCAGTCAGACGAATGATTTCTCCGAAGCCCAAAGTGACAATTGCCAAATAGTCACCACGAAGTCGCAATGTTGGTGCACCAAGAATGACGCCGAACAACATGGAGACAACCACCGCAATGGGTAACGACAAAAGCCAAGGAAGGTTGCCATGTTCACTGGTGAGAATTGCGGTGACGTAAGCACCGACGGCATAAAAGCCCACGTATCCCAAGTCGAGCAGACCTGCAAGCCCGACCACCACGTTCAGACCAAGCGCAACGAGGACGAAGATAATCACTTGGTCGTTGAGAACAGTGGAGAACTGAGTTCCGGGAGTGTCGATGATTTGGCCGAGAACAGGAATGTCTGTCCAGAACGGAGCAAGGTAGAGCGCAATGACGACGATGGCATAGAAGGAATACTTCTGCCACTTATTCATGCGTTGAAATGCATCACCCACTGAATCCATTGCATCTCTTACAGGTGCGAAGGCGTTACCGATGGTGCTCATACGCGCGCCTTTCCAAGCGATTCACCAAGTAATCCCGTTGGTCGGAACATGAGAACTACCAACAACACTGTGAATGCGATGACATCTTTCCATTGGCCACCAAAGATTGCAGAGCCATAGTTCTCGACGAGTCCGAGAACCAAACCACCAAGAAGGGCGCCCTTCAAGTTGCCAATGCCGCCGAGAACCGCAGCAGTAAAGCTCTTCACGCCCAAGATGAAACCGATGTTGAAACGTGTCTGGTCGTACACCAATGTGAACAACATTGCGGCACCGCCAGCCATGACTCCGCCAAGCGCGAACGTGACGATGATGATCATGTCTACGTTGACACCCAAAATGCGTGAGGTTTCGGCGTCTTGTGCAACTGCGCGAACACCGCGACCAAGACGGGTCTTGTTGACGAACAATGTGAGCGCGGTCATCATGAGCAATGCGCCCACAATCACAATGAGATAGTCAATGCGTACATCAGTGCCAAACAAGTTGAAGACTGTCTTCTTTTCAAGAATTCGTGCTGTTTGGTACTGATCGCGACCGTGCGTGCCCCACACGCCAACAGCTTCGGCAATGGCCGTTGATGCACCGATGGCAGAGATGAGGAAGGCAAGACGTGGCGCTTGGCGACCACGCTTGAAAATTCGCAGATAGCTGTACGCAATTGGTGCGGTGAGAACCAGCGAGATGATGACATTGACTTTTGTGTCGTCAATGAAAATGAGCGAAACAATAAACGCAGTTAAGAAGGCAAGCGCAACTGCACCAATGCTGTCGCCATTGCCGCGAAGCGGGCGGTAGGCAACGCGTTCTAGCAAGACGGCACTAATGCCCGAGAACACCATTGCGATAACAAGAATGACAACAAGAAAGAAGATGAGCGTCATACCTGCGCGGTATGGATAATTGCCGTCTTCAAGAAGTGGAATGTTTAAGAACTGCGATGAGGCCAGCAGCGAACCGAACGTGCCCACCATGAAAATTTCAGAGTGCGCAAAGTTAATGAGCCGCAACACGCCGTACACCAACGTGTACCCAAGTGCGACCAACGCGTAGATGGATCCGAGCGCCAAACCAGTGACGGTGAGGTCCCAAAA
>CAIVDG010000127.1 GCA_903904615.1 uncultured Acidimicrobiaceae bacterium
CGACCGAATATGCATTGGTATTGCTTGTCGCCGCCATCATTGCCACTCTTGTCATTGCGTGGGCCACAGCAGGTGGTGGTGCCGGAAAAATCGGATCATTGTTCGACAACGTGTTCGAGTCAATTCTCTCTAAAGCAAATGCCCCTGTTGAGTAAGCAACGCGGCCAAGCAACAGTTGAGTTTGCCCTCATCACACCATTAGTTCTGGCATGTGTTGCGTTGCTCGTGGGCACCACTGTGACCTGCTTGCAGTACATCGCCTTGCACGACACCGCCCGTATCGCTGTTCGCGCCGCAATCACCGCAGATGATCCCGCAGTGGCAGCACAAAGTGCCATACAAAACCGAAACATCTCGGTATCAGTCTCCGAAGACGTTGTGCACGGCTATCTCACCGTGACGGCCAAACGAACCGGTGGTCTGTGGTGGTTCGGAAAGTTGTTGCCCGCAGGAGTTCTGTCTCAATCCGTCACCATGATGCGCGAGGCACCGATTGTGCTTGGATGAAAAGGCATTAGCGTGAGACATATGGATTTGTCTCTTCGTCGTTCCCACGTGGGAGAACGCCACGTACTTGTGGTGGCGGGCGACATTGACATTGTCTCTATTCCCCGCTTTAACGATGCACTCACCCGACTAGTAACGGATGGTCGCGGAACAACAGTTGTTGTAGACCTCGACGGCGCAGGCCTTGTTGACGATGCTGGCTTTGGTTTGTTGCTGGGCGCAGCAGGCCGAGCACGAAACACGGGCGGAGACCTGGTGGTGGTATCAACCGAACCACGAATGCGTCAACGCCTTATTGACACGGGCTTCGATCGCGCCGTCACCGTCGTTGAATCCATTTCGGGTTCATAGTTCACCACTGCAAAAACACAGAACAGCTGGAGCCCGCAATGGACTCCAGCTGCCTGAAGAGGAAATCAAAGTGTTGCCGTAGCGGCACGCACGATTTATGCGTTGGCTGATGTGCCTTGTGCAGGTGCGGTACCGGGCTGAGCAGGTGCATCGCCCACTGGGCCGTGACCGCGACCATGTCCACCGCGACCGCCGTGACCACCAGCAGGGCGAACGCCATTCACCATGTCGTCAAGTCGAGTCTTGAACTCTGCGAGCTTTGCGTCGGCTTCGGCCTGTGTGTGCTCACCAGATGCAACCTCTTCATCGAGATGTGCCTTGAAATCAGATTCAAGAACTGCTTTCACATCGGCAATGTCAACGTTCTTTGCATCTGCGATTTGCTTGAGTGACTTTCCTGATTGAAGTTCTGTCTTCAGTTCTGCTTCGGTCAACTTCAACACGGTGGCAAGGTTTGCGGTAGCAAACTTTGCTGGACCATGTCCGCCGCGACGGCCATGATCTCCCTTGCCGCCACGTGGAGGCAAGCCATTCTTGTTCACCATTTCGGTAACGCGAGTTTGAAACTCAGCAAGCTTGGCGTCTGCTTCGGCCTGTGTGTGCTCACCCGATGCAACTTCTGCATCGAGATGGACCTTCACTGCCGCTGTCATCTTTGCAATGACGGTGTCGATGTTGACGTTCTTTGCATCGGCTACTTGCTTGATGGACTTTCCGCCCTGAAGTTCTGTCTTCAGTTCTGCTTCGGTCATGCCAAGTGCTTCAGCAGCTGCGGCCAAGATTTGTGGGCGACTCTTCACTTCACCAGTTGATGACTCTGCGGAATCTGCACCGACAGATCCTTCTGCTTGTGGCGTTCCAAGATTTGATGAATCTGTAGTACCGCTACCAACAGCGTTGCCGTCTGCGACGGTAACTACTGCCGATGACGGACCTGCAAACTGTGCACTTGCAAAACCGGTGAGACCAAGGACTGCCGCGCCTGTTGCGACGACGAGTCCAGAGGCCACTGCGACCTTTGCGAAACGGGAGTTGATTTTCATGATGTGGGTTCTTTCTGTGTGTGGGTTTCACCAGGTGTTCCTGGCTGGACTCACTTTCACGCTCCTAGGTAAGGAGTAAACATGAGTTAGGTAAGAAGACTTCAAGAATCCAGCCAAGGATCATGAAACCCTTGTGTTTCATGGCTACGGTGAGGTCATGGACACCCGAAAAGTACTCATTGCAGAGGATGATCCGGCCGTTCGTAAGGCTGTTCAACGGGTCCTAGAACTTGAGAACTACGAGGTCACCGCCGTTAACGATGGCCAGGCAGCTTTAGAAGCACTCAGTAAATCTCGCTTCGATCTTGCCGTCTTAGACGTCATGATGCCTTTCGCAGATGGCCTCACGGTGTGTCGTGAAGCGCGTCATCGTGGAGTGTTAACACCCATCTTGTTGCTCACTGCTCGTGTTGAAGTTGGCGACCGTGTTGCAGGTTTAGATGCCGGAGCCGACGACTACTTGGTAAAGCCTTTTGTCATTGATGAACTTCTCGCGCGATGTCGTGCACTTTTACGTCGTTCTGCACCAAGCGCATCAACGTCGGTGTTGCGCGTAGGTGATCTCACATTGAACTCACTGTCGCGCGAGGTAAAGCGTGGTGACCGCGAACTGGTTCTTACGAAGACCGAGTTTGATTTATTAGAACTGTTAATGCAGCGACCAAACACAGTGGTGACACGCGAACAAATCTACGAAGCCATCTGGGGATACGACTTCGAAACAAGTTCAAAATCACTTGATGTATACATCGGGTACTTGCGTCGAAAAACGGAAGAGAACGGTGAAAGTCGCGTTGTATTTACCGTTCGTGGCGTGGGATACACGGTGAAAGAATCATGAACCTTCGTACACGTTTCGTCTTTATCACCGCGAGTTTGGTGTTTGTACTCGCCACAGCAATGAGTATTGGTGCGTACCAAATTGCCACTGCGCAGTTATCGCAACAAGTGAATGAGTCTCTCAACAACCGCATCACGCGAATTCTTCAAATTGTTGCTGACCCACGATTCAGTTGGGCCGACGCCTTTGGCCGCGGACCAGTGAACAGAGCAATTCTAGAAACAGAAACGGACTCCATTACACAAGTTGTGCTGCCCGACGGTCGAATTCTCGGACGTCAAGAGAACCCCACTCTTCCCATCACTGAAGCAGAACGCTCGTTGGTTCCTGGCGGATTAGAAGTAAGTCACGGCACAATCACGATCAATGGCCATCAATTCAAAGTGTCGACAGTTGCGGCTTCGGACGGAACACTCATTCAAGTTGCCAAAGACAATCAAATCGTTGTTGATGCCCAACAGGGAATGCGGTTATGGCTACCTCTCTTTGCAATGATTGCTGTCCTCATCTCTGGTGCAGCCGGGTGGTTGTTTGCGCGTCGCATTAGCCAACCCATTGAGAATCTTGCTGAAACGGCCGAATCTATTGCCGAAACACAAGACCTGAATCGCTCCATTGACGTCACTGGCAGTGATGAAGTCTCTCAATTAGGACGCAGTTTCAACACAATGCTGGGTGCGCTTCGCGACAGTAGTGATCGCCAACGTCGACTCATTCAAGATGCAAGCCACGAGTTGCGCACTCCCCTCACAAGCTTGCGTGCAAATGCAGAATTGCTCGAACGTGCCGCGCTGTCTGAGGCAGATCGGGCATCTGTTCTGGCCGACATTAAGGCCGAAGTAGACGAATTGGTTGACCTCAGTGCAGAGTTGAACTCTCTGGCCACAGACCACCGTGCAACAGAGAATGTAGAACGCGTAGACCTTGCCGAATTAGCTAACGACATCGCAGTTCGAGCATCACGCCGTACCTCTTCGTCGGTCACTGTTCACGTGACAGATAATTCACTGATTACTGCGCGGCCCCACCAACTAGAGCGCGCAATCTCAAACTTGGTGGACAATGCCATCAAGTTCAGCAACGGCGAATCACCTGTTGAAATTCATGTGGGTGCATTACGTGTTGAGGTTCGAGACCAGGGTCCAGGAATTAGCAACGAAGACAAGCCGCTCATTTTCGATCGCTTCTATCGGGCTACCGCAACACGCTCAATGCCGGGCTCAGGCTTAGGGCTAGCCATCGTTGCTCAATGCGCTCACGACCATGGTGCAAACGTCTACGTATTAGACAACGCCGGTGGTGGCGCAATCGTCGGCATGCAGTTCGTGAACTAACGCGTTGGTTTACGACGCACGCCGCGTCGATCTTGTGCCCGTTCGCGTTCCACTTGCTCTTCTTCCACTGCAAATTCTTCTGCAACCAATCTGCGAAGAGACGTAAGGCGAATTTCTGGAAGAGTTCCATTCTCTATTGCGGCAAGCACTGCGCAATCTGGTTCGTCCAAATGTTTACAGTCGCGAAAACGACACTTCTCCGCAATGTCAAAGACATCTCGGAATGCACGTTCAATTCCTACACCGCTTGTCCACAACGTGACGGCGCGTAGCCCAGGCGTATCTAACAACCATGCACCACCCGGGAGAGCTATGAGTTCGGCTGCAACGGTGGTGTGTCGCCCTCTTTGATCGTCCTCTCGCACTTCGCCCGTGCGTTGCACTTCGTGACCTACGAGCGCATTCACCAATGTGGATTTGCCCACTCCACTTGCGCCAATAAACGCCACGGTGTCGCCCTCTGGGGCGTGCGCACGAATGGAGTCGAGGCCATCGCCTGTACGTGAACTGACAAGGACAATGTCGACATCTAACGCAACTTCGGCCAGTGATGCAGCAACGCTTTCTGCTTGTTCTGGCGTGACTGTGTCGGTTTTTGTGAGAACTACAACAGGTGTTGCCCCACTATCAAACGCCAACACCAACTCACGTTCCAATCGGCGTTGATTCACATCTGTGTTCACTGCGTGCACAACAAACACGGTGTCAATGTTGCTGGCAACAATTTGGCGAGTTCCACGTGCGCCCTCAAATGAACTTCTACGAGTGAGAGCACTTCGTCTTTCGTGAACAGACTCAATTCGTTCGTGATCGGCGCTGATAGTGACTCGATCACCAACGGCCACCTCAACACCCAAATTGCGCACTCGCACAACTTCTGCAGAATCGAGGCGAACTGTGCTCCACCCTCGATCGAGACGGGTCACGCGACCGAACAGCGCGGGGTCTCCCGGCGTCTCGGTATGTGTGACATGTGAACTCATCTACAGAAACCGTACCGTTCATCTCCGTCTCCTGCGAGGGGACTGCCTAGCCTTTGCTTGCCCCCAATTCAAAGGACCCCCTGTGCTGCGCAAACTCGCCACATTTGCTGTTCGTCGTAAGAAAACCATGGTTCTTGGAATCTGGCTTCCCTTCGTCATTCTCATCTCAATCGCAAGCTCTTCTCTTGGAGATGCCTTCCGAACCGAAATGGAATTGCCAAACAGCGATGCTCGCGACGCACAGGAAATGATCTCGCGCGTCAGCCCCAGCGATGGGGGCGAAAGTAGTCAGATTGTCTTCAAGACCACAGGGTCGATTGATGACCCAGAGACAAAGGAAGCAATCACCTCTGCACTCACAGCAGTTGCAGAGATTCCACGTTTGCGCGTGTTGAGCCCATACGAAGTTCCCACTCAGGCCAACCAAAATCGCACGATTGCGTTTGCTCAAGTGACAACACCAGAAAACATGTCCATGCAGGAAATGGAAGTTGTTGCAAAGGACATCAAGAAGGTCACTGAATCACTTCGTACAACAGACGGCATCACCGTTGAATACGGTGGTCAACTCTTCCGCGTGTTTGAGATGCCAGAGAGCGAAGCGCTCGGTCTTCTCGCCGCCGTCATCATCTTGGTACTTGCTTTTGGTTCTGTCATTGCCATGGGTCTTCCCATTGGCATTGCGCTTCTCGGTCTTGCAGCCGCATCGGGAATTGTGATGATCGTCAGCAATCTCATGTCAATGCCTAACGAAGCAACATCTATGGTGGCCATGATTGGTCTCGGTGTAGGTATTGACTACGCACTCTTCATCGTGACGCGATACCGCGAAGCGCTTCACGACGGAATGTCGGTGGAAGATTCGATTGTTGAAGCGATTGACACATCGGGGCGTGCGGTGCTGTTCGCTGGCGTCACTGTCGTTGTGGCTCTTCTCGGGTTGTTGTCCATTGGGCTTGCTTTCGTCAGTGGATTCTCCGTTGCCATGGCAATTGGCGTTGCGGTCATGATGATTGCGTCCGTTACGTTGCTTCCGGCACTGCTCGCCATGGTTGGTCATCGCATTGACAACACGTCACGTGCTGCTGTTCTCTCCCTCGCAATTGCGGTGTTCAGCGCGATGATCGCCATCTTCACGCACACCGCGGCCATTGTGCTTGCGGGTGTAATTGTGGCAATTGCAGTGCAAATACTGCGTTTCTTCATTGCACCATTGCGCGCACCATTGCCCCATCGCGCTCAGAACAACCACCAACATTCGGTGTGGTGGCGATGGAGTCGCGTTATTCAGCGTCGCCCATGGACATCACTCATCGGTTCGGTGGTGTTACTTGGCGTGATGTCTGCGCCAATGTTCTCGCTGCGTCTGGGCTTTAGCGACAACGGAAACGCAGACAAGTCCACCGACGTGCGTCGTGCATACGACCTCATCAGCGAAGGCTTTGGCCCAGGGTTCAATGGCCCGCTGTACATCTCTGTTGGCGGAAACACACCGAGCGACCCTGCTGCAATGAAACAGTTCGCAGCATCAATCTCACAAGCAGAAGGAATTGCAGCAGCAGTTCCCGTGCCACTTCCAAGTGATGAAGTTGGATTGGTTATTGCGTACCCCACAACCTCACCACAAGACGAAGCCACATCAGACCTCGTACACCGACTTCGTTCCGACGTCATTCCTGCAACAAATGTTGATGCAAAAGTAGGTGGATTCACCGCCGGCGGTATCGATTTCTCCGACTACTTGTCGCAACGACTTCCATGGCTCATCGGAATTGTGTTGGTGTTGTCATTC
>CAIVDG010000128.1 GCA_903904615.1 uncultured Acidimicrobiaceae bacterium
ACTCTGGAGGATTCGAGATTTTCGAACCCTCCTCATCTCTCGCATTGTCAGCAACATCGGAAATGGCATGGCGCCGGTTGCGCTTGCCTTCGGAGTTCTCGATTTACCTGGCGGAAACGCGAGTTCTCTCAGCATTGTCACCGGTGTGCACATGGTGCCACTCGTCTTGTTCATGATTATTGGCGGTGCTGTAGCGGATCGTTTCGGCCGCGCGCGACTTGTTGGCTCGTGTGACCTCATCGGCGCAGTGTTTGTTGCGGTTAGCGCCATTGAGTTTCTGACGGGAAGTGCCACTGTTCCTTTGCTGGCGTTCAACGGTTTTGTGTTCGGCGTATTGAATGCCATTTGGTATCCGGCGTTTACTGGGTTAACACCACAGATTGTGAAACGTGAGCACCTGCAAAGTGCCAACTCAATTCTCGGTGTCGGCGGCAATCTTGCCTTCACTATTGGTTCTGCAATAGCGGGAATGGTTGTCGCTGCTGTTGGTTCTGGTTGGGCCATCATGGCCGACGCGGTGTCGTTCTTCATTGCTGGCCTCTTGGTGTTTTCGTTGCGACATCTCGATCGACTACCCACTGACAAGAGCGAAGAGAATCACGGAATCCTTCACGATCTACGTGAGGGTTGGACAGAGTTCTCATCGCGCTTCTGGATTGTCATCACGGTGGTGGCATTTGCGTTCTTTCACCCAGCGTTTGAAGGCTTCCTTGCTGTGATTGCGCCCGTGCAAGCAAAAGAAGCAATGGACGGTTCGCGATCGATGGGATTCATGTTGGCGGGATGGGGGGTTGGTGGAATTCTCGGAACTCTCCTTGCATTGCGATTCCGTGTACGTCGACCTTTACTGCTGGCATGCGGTGTGATGCCGTTAATGAGTTTGTGGATGTTCTCGCTAGTTCTTCCCAGTCCGTTATGGGTGGCAATTGTTGCGGCGATCATTGCTGGTATTGCACTTGAGGTGTTCTATGCCAATTGGCTCACCACGCTTCAAACCCACGTACCAGAAGAATCAATGTCGCGTGTTGGGGCATACGACGCATTTGGGTCGTTGGTGTTGGCGCCCGTGGGGCTGTTCCTGGCCGGACCATTCACGCACGCAGTAGGAACACGGACAGCCTTGATGACCGTGGGCATAGTTGCTGTTGTTGCAACCAGTGTTCCGTTGTTGTCACGACAAGTTCGCACGCTTGAACGGCGCGACCTCAGCAGTGTGCAGTCTTAAGCGCGCACTAATCGACCGGGACGTTCTCCCGTGTCAACGCCGTCGCGGCGTGTGATGAGCCCGTTCACAATGGTGGCTACGTAGCCAGACGCGCCTTGCAACATTCTGCGACCGCCTGCAGGAAGGTCGTTCACTGCGTGCGGAGTATGAAGTTGAAGGGCATCAAAGTTGATGACATTGATGTCTGCTCGCATCCCTGGCGCAATACGGCCACGGTCTGAAAGGCCAATGACTTCAGCAGTTGCAGTTGTTTGGAGACGCACCGCTTCTTCCACGGGCAACTTTGGTCCACGTGCGCGATCGCGTGCCCAATGGGTGAGCAAATACGTTGGGATAGATGCATCGCAGATCATGCGAACGTGTGCACCGCCATCACTGAGGCCATTAATTGCGGCGGGATGGGTGAGCATTTCGTAGATCACATCGTGGTTCTCGCCCACATAGTTCAGCGTGGGGAACATGAGTGAAGCGTGGCCGCCGTGTTCGTTCAATAGGTCGTATGCCATTTCAGAAGTAGACACACCAGCTTTTTCAGCGAGTGCTTTCACCGACATGTCGGGTGTGGGCTCGTAATCGACGCCATCTCCCATTGCATAAATGAGATGGGGGATCATTCCGAGGCGTGGACCAAGACCGTCGAATTGCACTGCTGCATCAACGGCCCCATCAGACTCAGACAGGATTTGTGTCTTTACGTCTGGCTTTGCCAGCTCCACACGAAGTTCATCGAGAGACAGTGACGCCGCAAGTTCGATAAATGTTGGTCGCTTCATGAATGGGTGGTAGCCCGCCCAGTTCACCATCATGCCGAATGGACGAGCCGCGACTTGTGGGCGTAGGTAGCCACCTTTGTCCAAGATGTCTTGCGAGTATGACAACGCCTGTTTCCATGCGTCGGGCATGGTCATGTACTGCAGCAACAAGTAGGTGACCTTCAAGTTTGTGCGTAACGCAATGTCACCCATCCACTGCAGTTCTTCAGTCATACCCATGGTTGGTTGGTCGCCGCCATCGGGAAGTACTTCTGGCGCGACTTCAAAGATGCCACCGCCTGCAGCAACAAGTGCATCGGCGATTGCGTTGAGTTCGTCTGTGTTTGCAAAAGTTCCAGGAACTGGTTCGCCATCTTTTGCGCGGTGACCCATGGTGCGACTGGTGGAGAATCCAACAGCTCCGGCTTCGCGTGCTTCACGCACAATGCGCGCCATTTCTTCAATGTCTTGAGCGGTGGCATCTTCGTTACGTGCGCCGCGATCACCCATGACATAACCGCGCACTGCACCGTGAGGAACATATGCAGCAACATCCACTGCATATCGGCGCTTATCAATCGCGTCGAGATATTCGGGGAACGTCTCCCATTCCCAATTGATACCTTCGTGAAGAGCGGTACCAGGAATATCTTCAACACCTTCCATGAGTTGAACGAGCCATTCCTGCTTGCCGGGTCGTACGGGGGCAAATCCCACGCCGCAGTTACCCACAACAACGGTGGTGACTCCGTGAGCGCTCGATGGTTCTAGAAGGGTGTCCCAACTGACCTGGCCGTCGTAGTGAGTATGAATGTCGATAAAGCCAGGTGTCACCAAAAGACCCTTGGCATCAATTTCTTCGTGCGCTTCGCCAACAATGCGGTCGGCAACCTCAACGATTCGTCCGTCTGTAATGGCCACGTCCGCACTGCGCGCAGCAGCACCGGTGCCATCGACAACTGTTCCTCCACGAATGATGATGTCAAACATGTTTGGACCCCCTTACGGTGAACAATAACGCCTCGACAGGGTGCCAGACCACCCCGATACCTAGTATCTGAATAAGGAAATAAAGGGGGCGTCCATGACCTTGATTGACACACCGCAGCCAACAATTCGCAACGGAATTGAGCACTTCGACGTCCTCATTGTGGGCGCAGGTATCTCGGGCGTTGGCACGGCGTACCACTTGAAAGAACAAGCTCCGAACAAGTCGTTTGTTGTCTTGGAGTCATACGAAACGTTCGGCGGAACATGGCACACCCATAAGTACCCCGGTATTCGCTCCGATAGTGATCTCTACACATTCGGCTATCGCTTCAAGCCGTGGACTGGTACTCCTATTGCCTCCTCAGCGGAAATTAAGAAGTACATGGGTGAAGTCATTGAAGACAATCACCTAAACGATCACATTCGCTACAGGCACCGTATTACGGGCGCTGCTTGGTCAAGCGCTGACAACACATGGACTGTCGATGTGCACAATCTTGCAACCGATCAGAAATCTCAGATCAGCACAAACTTCTTGTGGATGTGCCAGGGCTATTACAAGCACGACAAGGGCTACACACCAGAGTGGCCCAACATGGATTCTTTCAAGGGCCAAATTATTCATCC
>CAIVDG010000129.1 GCA_903904615.1 uncultured Acidimicrobiaceae bacterium
GCCGAACTCACTCATGCGCTCGACGGATACGAACTGTCGGCGGCCCAACAGGCACAATGCGCCCGGTCTCTCCGCAGTGCACTCCATGGGTTTTGTGTTCTAGAGAAAGACAATGGACACCCCGAGCCCTATGCGTTGAACGAGGGCCTCGCAAACATGGTGGACCTCTTTTGTCGCGGGGTTGAAGCGCTCGAGAAAGCTGACTAGACGCCCCTTACTGCACGGACAGACACCACCTCTTCCGTTACCTTTATCCCCAATGATCTCTCGTCGTTTTGCCCCCGTTGCCGTTGCAATAGTGCTGATATCGGCGTGTTCTGGTGGGGGCCCAGGTTCATCCACCAACTCCGACGCACGTGTAGCGGCAGCATCGGGTCTTGCTGTAGAGACCGACGGTTTTGCATTCGCAAACTTTGGGTCGGCCAATACACCTGAAGTCATGAACGGTGAAGATCTACGCGCCATGTTTGGCGATGGTGTCTGCACAAATGGTGCGTCTACTCCGTGTACACCCACCAGCGAAGCTGCAGCATGGGCGCAAATGGTGAACCAAAGCCGACAAGCCGGTCACTGTGAAGGAATGGTGGTGCAAGCACTGAATCGTTTTTCCACCAGCGCAACTCCGAAGACATCTGAACTTCAGAATCAAGCAGATACAACCCACGGAATCATCAGAGCATTTGCCACGCAATTCTTTCCCGCCGTGAAAAAGGAATCTGACTCGTGGGCAAAGAAGTCAGTTGGCGACATCGTTGCAGCACTCAATGACTCGTTCAGTTCTCAGAAGATCACCTATTCCATGGGTCTGTACAGCGACATGGGAGGACATGCTGTTCTGCCACTCTCGGTTGAGTATCCAACCGAGTCAACGGCAAAGGTGCACATTTACGACACCAACTGGCCCGGTCAAGATCGTTACGTTCTCGTCGATCTAGCGGCAGGCACTTGGGAGTTTTCATTCTCCGGACAAGACCCCGCGAATGATCCGAATGTGTGGACTGGCGGTAAAGGTGACATTGATCTTGCCTCGATGGAGAATCGCCTGTCTACCGAAGCACCGTTTGAGACTGGATCCAACGGAGTTCTCGGCAACTTCCTCGTTATCCGATCTGCGTCTCTTGATTGGTCTGTAAAAACACCAACGGGGGTCGTTACGCCAACTGAATCAACTGACACCACCGCAACGGTGAGACCACTGCGCACCGCGGCCACAAAATCTGTTCCCGAATACATCGTGACAACGTCATCACCCGAGGTCGACCTGACTCTTCCCAGCGTCTCGAGTGCCTACGCCGTTGGGGGTGGAAAGGTGATCTCTGTTGTCACTCGCGGCACCGACGAGCCAATCACTATTGGACCCACCCGAGTGATATTTCCTGCGGCAGCCAAGTTGTCACTAGCTGATGGAAACCTGGCCGCCACTGTGACCGGTGGTTCGGGCTACATCGATGTGAACAAGGATTCACTCACCATCTCTGTGTCTGGCATGACAGAAGAGGTCACGGTGAACACGCAAAAACCGCAAGTCACCGTCACCGTCAAGAACGGCAAGGGAACAACAACGACAGGATCTGCAATCACTGCACCTCAGCCCACTTTGCCGACTGAACTTGTGCAGCCCGACACCAAGCAGGGACTTCCACCTCAGACAAACCGCACTCTTGCGGCAGGAATTGCTACGTCCACCACAGTCGCTGGTAGTGCAACAACCATCGCGGGAACAAATACAACAACAACCACGGTGAAATCAACAAACGGATCTACATCAACAAGTTCGACAACATCAACCACCACAAACAATCAAAACAACATCGTCGCTCTTCAGTACACAGGTTCTCAATACACGTGGACCAATGGCCAGCCAATCAACGCCACGTTGTCTTTCCGACTCATTAATGCAAGCAACCAATGGGCATCAACAGCCTCAGGAACATGCGCTCTCACTTTGCTGCCAGAGTTCGATAATGGTTCCTTAGGTGGAGCATCACTCAGTGGCACAACTTCTGCAACCGCTAACGGAAACGGAACGTGTTCATTCTCTGGTGTGGTCATCAATGGAAACCCGGGAACCAAATATCGATTGCGCGCTTCATTGAATGGCTCCGGAGCTACAACTACCCTCGGGCCACAAACGCTGTCGTAATTATTTCACTGCGAAGAATGGACCGTTCCAGACCTTGGTAGTACCTGAGGCGTAACCGGCTACAACAACGACTCGATAGCGCCCAGCCTTAGTGACTTTCAAAGTTGTGGTAACTGTTGCACCGGGGCGAACTGCCGTTTTGTAACTTCCAACCTTGGACCCGCTTGCATTCCACAACTCAACCGCATATCGGACAACGCGTGTGCTTTGTTTCGTAGTCGTTGGCGCCGCAACTCCAGCAGAGATGGTTCTCGACTTCACCGATATTCCGACGTTCTGCGCAATGGCAACAGATGGCAACTTCTCAATCTTTACTGATGATCCAGCAGTAGCCGAGAAGAACGGGGCAAAGACAGATGGTGAAGCTTCCGAGCGAGGACTAGAAGATCCGGCTGTGCGTGCATCAACCACGAACTTGTAAGGCACACCAGCTTGTAGCCCCTTAATCACACAGGACCGTGTAGTGGTAACGCACGACTTGTTTCCTGGAATGGATCGAGCGACATAGCGTTCAATGGGTTGTCCACCATCGTCTTCAGGTTCCACCCAAGAAACAGTTGCGCGGCCATTCGAGATCTTTGCCGACACCGATGTCGGCTGTGTAGCCAATGTTGGGGTACCAACCACCTTGTAGATGGCAGTTGTTCCACTGAGTTCATGCGCGACAATAACGAGCGGTACACCAATGGGACTATCGGTTGCTTTTACAAAAAGAAGACCTTCAGGAGAAACATCTCCGGCAGGTGCACCAGCAGTAGCGAAGTTTGCACCACCGACTCCGGTGAACACCGACGAGTTCACATATGACAAGTATGTAGGCGCTGCAGGATTGGTGATATCAAATGCCATAACACCACCGACTCTCTCAAAACCTACGAATGCGATAGTGCGCCCAAATACTTTTCCGACAGCAAGTCCTTCTGGTTCAGGTCCTTTGTTGTCACTTCGCGTGTCCTTGTTGTTGGGTGTTCCAGAAGAGGTGCTCCAGTCGCCATTGAAATAGTTGGGAAGCAATTCGGCGATTTTGCGCTCAATCTGATCACCGGTATCAGCAACCAACGTCGCACCAGCAATGTCGGCTGTTCC
The DNA here is from genome assembly GCA_903904615.1 of uncultured Acidimicrobiaceae bacterium. Taxonomy (GTDB): domain Bacteria; phylum Actinomycetota; class Acidimicrobiia; order Acidimicrobiales; family Ilumatobacteraceae; genus UBA2093. The sequence goes on from CAIVDG010000129.1 coordinate 3,230, forward strand.
TGAGGGGCTCTTCCAGATGCTCAATGATCGACCACCAAGTGTGTAGAGCGACGTGAAGTCTGTTGACGCTGCGGCTGTTAGAGCTGTTCCACCAGCCGTGTAGGTGCTTGGCTCAAAGCGAGTAACACCAAGTCGGCCAAGATTGCTGTTTGTTGCAACGCTTGACGCCAAGATGGTGCCATCAACCCCCACAGCACTCACGCGTGAGTCTTCTGCTTGAGCGGAAGCAGAAGGCAATCCTCCAAGTAAGCACTTGTACTCACGTGCGTCACCTTCGTTGGCAGTTGCAAAGTAGTGCGCGCCCGCTGCATCGGTGAATGTTGCAATCGCATCTGGTTGGTACATGCCCTTTACTGGCCAGTTCGCGATATTGATTCCGCTATTACTGCTGGAATCCTGGTCGGAAGGATCCAATCCATTTCCTGTCAATGAGAAATCCTTGTATCCCAGACCCATAAAGCGAGTGATTGTCTTCTTCGAAATATCAACCTCAACTACCGCATTGTTCTCCTGAAGAGTCACATAAGCACGCTTAGAATCGGCAGAAATTGCGATGTACTCAGGCTCAACGTCTTGTGCAACTGTGGCACCTGGTCCATAGATTCTTGCCCCTGCACTTCTCATCTCCGCTGCGCGATTATTCATTGACGACAGGTCCAAGGTGGTCGCAGTCAATGTCTTAGATGTCACGTCGATAATGGAGACCGATCCATGCGGGTCGGTGGTGGTGGGAAGAGCGCCATCAGTAAGGCAATAGTCACGGGGCTCACCCTCGTTTGCGGTCAAAATGTACTGTCCGTTCGGGGAGAAGTGAATCGAATCCGGCAAGCTGCCCACAGCAATTCCATTTGCGGCCCGCGCATCGATATTTCCGTTGACGTCCATCAGGAAGACTTTCCCAGGAAGTTGATTGTTCCCGTCAACAGCTGCGGCAGCTGCAACAAATCCACCCTTGGAGGCGACGCTCTGAATTCCGGTGACGCCAAGCGCACCAAGGTTGACGCTCTTCACCAGCACAGGGGAAGCTGGATTCGAAATGTCGAACACGTCAATTTGGTTTGTGAGGCCATTCGTAACAAAGAGTCGTTTTGACGTGGGGTCAAATGCGGCAATCTCTGAGCCCATGTTGCCCACTCCGCTGTTTGCTCTCCCAACAAATTCGAGCGATATTGCAGTACTCGCTTCAGCTGCATTTCCTGCTGGTTGAACGACCAGGGATGTTGTCAATGCCGACACACCTACTGCGATTGATGCAAGAACTAACGGGAGGGTACGAAAGAGGGATTTCATATCGCAGAAAATAGAAGAGTGAATTGAATAACAACCATCGCCAGAGTTACGAGTTACTACTTACAAGATGAACACCTGACCTAGTCGAGATCGGCGCAGTGAGCGATGATCCTCTGCCGTGTACTTCGTATAGTCGATAACAAACGAATAGGAAGCGCATTCCGATTAATTTTTGTAGAAGTATTTCTGCAACTCAGTTTCATGTTTGAGTTGAAAGATGCCTACAAGGTTGGTCTTGTCATTGGTGCCGTGATTGCAACGGACTTCTTACCCGTGTTGTTCAGAAACATTTTCCCGAAGGGTCGCCTGACCGCCGTTATTGATCCGATTGTTGAGTGATCGGTGGAAAACAAAATCCCCCCGCAATGCGGAGGGATTTTTAAATGGCGCGCTCGGAGAGACTTGAACTCCCAACCTTCTGATCCGTAGTCAGATGCTCTATCCATTAAGCTACGAGCGCATATTTATTGGACTGATGAGTGTATCTACAGGTCCCACGGGCTCCACCCACCCGAACGTTTGTAGATGGTGTAGGCCGCACGGGCATTGACCCGCGCATCCAACAACTGACTGGCTTTTGTCACGCCAATGGTCTTCAGCCACGGTTTGTGGGCCCACCAATTAATCTGGAACAGCCCCACGCAACACCACGTATAAGAGGTGGCAGTCAACTTGCTTTCTCGCTTCGCTAACGAGATGGCCTTGTCTTCCAATTGATCGGGGAATACCTCACGAATCACGGCGGCAGCTTGCTTCGTGGAGTACCTGACCGAGGGAGCCGGCAGATTGCGAAGGCCCGATGCCTGCGTCGACGGCTGATTCCACGTCGTGCCCTTTGGTAAGCACAGCGTGTCTCCAATGAGAATCATCGATTTCGTGCTGGCATCGTTCGCTTTCAGCAACGCCTGAACCGTCACCCCTGTTTTGTCTGCAATGCGGCTCCACGAATCGTTCTTCACCGCTTTATATGGCCGCGCACACGCAGCGGACGCGGAGGGTGCTGCCCATGAAGACATTGCACCTGTGAAGAGCGCAAAAGTAAGGAGAAGGAGTCGAAAACGTGACATAACAGCGTTGGGGGTTGAGCAAACCTGCATGGTCAGCCTGCCACGGCGAAAAGTGCACCGGCGGGCAGAGCCCCTAAAACCCTTACGGGTTCTAGAAAAGAAATGGCGGAGAGGGTGGGATTTGAACCCACGGTCCGCTTTAAGACGGACAACGCCTTAGCAGGGCGCCCCATTCGGCCACTCTGGCACCTCTCCTGGGAGAGACGAAGTGTACCCCCGACCCGCTCCAGCGAAACTTCCTGCTCCACTCACCTCTGTGTAAAGCCTCTGTTAACGAGTGAGTTCGCATGATTTCCCAGCAAATTCAGCCGACTAAGGTTTTTCTCGTTCGGTGCCGTCAGTGGTGCCGTAGATCAGGGAGATCAAACCACATGAAGAAACTCTGGAAGCTTGCCGCAACGGCTGCTGCCGCTTCGTTGCTTGTTGCAGCGTGCGGTGGAAGCGATTCGGCATCCGACACCACTCAGGCCCCCGCAGAAGGTGCAGACGTCAAAGTTGCCGTTGTGTACTTGGGTGTTCCTGACGACAAGGGCTGGACATACCAGCACGAACAAGGCATCTTGCAACTTGAGCAAGAACTTGGCGTTGAAGTAAAGCGCGTTGAAAATGTTCCTGAAGGTGCAGATTCTGAAGCAACCTTCGAAGCACTTGCAGCAGACGGTTACCAACTTATTTTTGCAACATCTTTCGGATACGGCGCACCAATGGCAAAAGTTGCTGTGAACCATCCTGAAGTGTGTTTCCAGTGGGCAACAGGTGCAAAGTTCTTGTTGACCAAGGCCGGCGGCGGCGAGTTCGCTGACTTCGATGCATTGCCAGCAAACCTTGGCACGTACTTCGGTGCTGCTGAAGAAGCTCGTTATCTCTCCGGTATCGCAGCAGGTAAGGCAACCAAGAACAACAAGATTGGTTACGTTGCAGCATTCCCAATTCCAGAAGTGCTCCGCGGAATTAACGCATTTACTTTGGGCGCACGTTCAGTGAACCCAGATGCAACAGTTCAGGTCACCTGGACCAAGACATGGTTCGACCCAACAACCGAGCGTCAGGCTGCAGAGTCATTGCTCGACGCAGGTGTTGACGTAATGGCTCAGCATCAAGACACCACAGAGCCCGGCCTCGCAGCCGACGCAAAGGGTGCAAAGTGGGTTGGTTACAACTCCGATGTGAAGGAAGCTGCACCAAATGCATGGCTCACCGCTCCAACATGGAACTGGGGACCGTTCTACACAAAGACTGCAAAAGCAGTTGCTGCCGGTACATGCCCCACCGATGAGTACTACGGAAACATGCAAGATGGCATGGTCACCTTGGCATCATTCGGTGACTCAGTAGATGCTGAAACACAGTCACTCATTGAAGAGAAGAAGGCAGCCACCGTTGCAGGTGAGTTCGCACCATTCACTGGTCCAATCAACAAGCAAGATGGTTCCGCATGGCTCGCCGATGGTGAGAAGGCAGAACTCGGATTCTTGTTGGCTGACATGAAGTTCTTCGTAGAAGGTGTTGTCGGCTCCGCTGAGGGCTGATTTTCACAACATGTCCAATACCTCTCACGAGGTCGCGTCGGGGCCGTACCACTCAGGTGGTGCGGCCCCTAGCGCACTCTCAGCACACTCAGTTTCAAAACGATTCCCTGGCGTCTTAGCGAACGACTCCGTCGACTTCGACATTCAGCCAGGCGAAGTACACACACTCCTTGGCGAGAATGGTGCAGGAAAAAGCACACTCGCTGCAATGCTGTGCGGCTTGTATCAGCCCGACAGTGGCTACATCGCGCGCAACGGACAACGCGTTGCTCTGTCATCGCCGCGCGCAGGTTTGCAGCACGGCATCGCAATGGTGCATCAACACTTTCGTTTAGTTGACCGTTTCACCGTTGCAGAAAATGTCATTCTTGGAAGTCGCAACCTTTCCTTCGTACTTGATCGCCGCTCCATCAACGAGCGCGTCTCCGAAGTTGCAGAGTCATACGGTCTCCCCATAGATCCCACCGCAACCGTTGGTGATCTTTCTGTTGGTCAACGTCAACGCGTTGAAATTGTGAAGGCGCTGTACCAAGGTGCAGAAATTCTCCTTCTCGATGAACCCACTGCAGTTCTTGTTCCCGCAGAAGTGGAGAAATTGTTTGAGAACGTTCATGCAATGACACAAGCCGGAAAGTCCATCGTGTTTATCAGTCACAAACTTGGTGAAGTGGTGGAAATTTCCGATCGTGTCACTGTGTTGCGCGGCGGAAAAGTAACGGGCCATGTCTCCGGTCGTGGTGCAACAGACACGAAAGATCTTGCTCGTCTCATGGTGGGCCGTGACATCAACCTCGGAACACAACGCGCATCACACCCCACCGGTCACGAAGTTCTTCAAATTCGAGATTTGTCACTGAATGTGAACGGCGTCAACGTCCTCTCCAACATCTCGTTCAATGTTCATGAAGGTGAGATGGTGGGCATTGCTGGCGTTGCAGGAAACGGCCAGAAAGAGCTCGCCGACACCATTGCTGGTCTTCTCTCGCCAACCTCTGGTTCCATTTCCATTGGTGGTGCAACAGCAACCGACCGTGGACCCATTCATGCACGCGAACTTGGCCTTGCCTATGTTCCCGAAGATCGATTGGGTATGGGGCTTGTTCCGTCAATGTCCATCTTGGACAACTTATTGCTCACTCGCGACCGTCATATCGTCGTCGATCGTGCATCGGTTCGTCCAGAAGCAACACGTCTCATTGAACAGTTCGAGATTAAAGCAAATGGTCCCGACCATCTTGCGCGCAAACTTTCTGGCGGTAACGCTCAGAAGGTTTTGCTTGCACGTGAATTGTCGGGCGGTCGCACGGCAACCAAGTTGTTGGTGGTGTGTTCACCCACTCGTGGCCTGGACGTAGGTGCCATTGAAACAGTGCGTCGTCTGTTGGACGATGCGCGCAGCGCCGGACAAGCCATCTTGCTGATCTCTGAAGATCTCGATGAAATCATGTCGCTTGCAGATCGCATTCTGGTGTTGTACCGCGGTTCCATCGCGCACGAAACACCCGGCGAGACTGCCCAAATTGCAACAGTTGGCGCCGCAATGGCGGGCCTAACCACAGGAGTAAACGGCTAATGCCTGCACCATTTCGCATTGTCTTTGAACAACGCGCAGAAACACCAAAGTATCTGTCGGCATTAGTGCCGTTGATATCTGTTCTTGCTGCACTTGTCGCCGGCGCTTTGTTCCTTACAGCTACCGGATACTCCGCAATGGACACATACAAGAACATGTTGGACGACGGCTTCCTCACATATAGAGGAATCACCGAGACGTTGGGGCTTTCCACAGTCCTTATCTGCACAGGAATCGCCGCTGCATTTTCCTTTCAGATGAATTTGTACAACATTGGTGGTGAAGGCCAGCTGTACTTGGGAATGATTGGTGCTGCGTGGGCGGGACTCGCATTAGGGCCGCATCTTCCCTCGTTCGTCATGATTCCGCTAGTTCTCATCATCGGTTCACTCGCCGGAGCATTGTGGATTTTTGTTCCCGCGTTTGTTCGTGCGCGTTTAGGAACCAGTGAGATTGTGACCACTTTGTTGCTCACCTATGTGGCATCAAGTTTGCTGAAGCATTTCATCAACACCCCCAACAGTTTCTTCCGCGCAAAGAATGTTGCGTTCCCGCAAGGGCGCAACGTGGCCGACTCTGCAGCTCTATCCCCCATTGGTGACACGCGTTTGTACCCAACCTTCTTCGTCGTGGTTGCTCTTGCGTTATTCCTCTACTGGTTAGTGAAGAAAACAGAGTTTGGATACCGCATTCAAGTTATTGCCGACTCACCTCGCGCAGCTCACTACGCGGGCGTTAATGCCAACAAGACAACTATCGCCGTCATGTTGATGTCTGGTGCTCTCGCTGGTCTTGGTGGTGCAACACTCATCGTCGGACCGTTCGCTCGCCTGGACCAAGGAATCACACTTCTCGGTTATGGATACGCCGGAATTGTTGTGGCGGCACTTGCGCGCAACAACTTCGCAGGAATCATCGTCAGTGGCATTCTGTTCGCAGGACTTCGCGTCGGCGGCGAAAAGTTACAGATCTCCACCGACACGCCAAAGCACATCGGAGTCATGATGCAAGGCGCCATCTTGCTTTTCGCACTCGGTGGTGAAGCGTTTCGCCGATACAAGATTCGTGCCGTACGCATGAAGGCGGTTGCACAATGAACTCAAACATTTGGTTGTTGTCCTTTGCAGACTCTGTCGCAATTGCCACCACTCTCATTCTCGCCGCGCTCGGCGCACTGTTTACAGAACGTGCAGGTGTGCTGAACCTTGGTATCGAGGGCATGTTGCTCACTTCTGCAATCACCTCTTTCCTCGTTGCCGATTCAACGGGCAGCGTGTGGGCCGGCTTGCTGTTGGGCATCATCCTTGGTGCTGTTCTGGCAGCTATTCACGCGCTACTCACGGTTGTGTTACGTGCAAACCAGATTGTGTCGGGTTTGGCCTTAGTTATCTTCGGTACTGGTCTTGCGAACTTCTTGGGTAAGCCCGCAGAAGGGAAAACCATTAAGACCACTATCGAACCGATGAGCTTTGGCCCATTGTCAGATATCCCGGGCATAGGTCCAGTGGTGTTTGGTCAAGACATCATCACGTATGTGGCGCTTGCAATTGCTGTTCTCGCATCGTGGTTCTTGTTCCGCACTCGTGCTGGACTTGAAGTACGTGCAACGGGTGACGATCCAGCAACAGTTGATGCACAAGGTTTGTCCGTCGCAACCATTCGCATTCGCTACACACTTCTTGGTGGTGCGTTAGTTGGTTTTGGTGGAGCGTTTCACATGCTGGGTCAAAGCGCTGCGTGGCACTTGGAAGCAACAACAAACGGCGTTGGCTGGATTGCTCTTTCGCTTGTGGTCTTCGCTGGTTGGCGACCAATTCGTCTCATCTTTGGCGCCATCTTGTTTGGGTTCACGCTGCAGTTGCCATTCACATTGCAAGCCGAGCAAATCACGTTCATCCCATCTGCTCTCATGCCCATGCTCCCCTACTTGGCCACACTTATTGCGCTTATTGCACTCAGTCGCCCAAGCAGCCGGAACATTCTGGGTGCCCCCAAGGCATTGGGTATTCCCTTCGTTCGCGACGAACGCTAAATACCCCTAGGAAAAGCAAAAGGAGTTGACCGAAGTCAACTCCTTTGGCGGAACGGAAGGGATTCGAACCCCCGGGGCTATTAACCCTCTCGCTTTCAAGGCGAGTGCATTTGTCCGCTCTGCCACCGTTCCGTTGACCACGCTACCTGCGCAACGGCGGTGAGAGAAAGACGGATTTAGCGGCCGAGAGCCTTGTTGATGAAGTTCGGGATTTCCGACTCGTCCATCTCGCCGGAATGACGGGCGACAACTTTGCCGTCCTTGTCGAGGACCACCATGAACGGATACCCATCCACGCCGTAGCCAACGCCAGCATCATTGGTTTCCGTGTCGGCCATTACTTCGAATGGCCACTCAAA
>CAIVDG010000130.1 GCA_903904615.1 uncultured Acidimicrobiaceae bacterium
AGACTGGGAGTTCAACCTTCGCGCTCTAGAGAATGGACCGTTCGTTTTTGTTCCTGAACGGTTGGCGAATTATCACACCCGCACTACCGACAGTGATGTGGCGGCAGGAAATTCCATCACTGTTGGCCAAACGTTGCATCAACATGTGAAGACACAGTTGCAACAACGGTGGGACAGTGAGCCGGGACGAAACGGTGTGAGCAAAGGCGAGTGTTCTCGACGTGCCGCGGCTGAGTTAGATGCCGAGGATTCAAGACGTACCGAGACTGAACGAGCAGCACAGCCGTCTGGGGGTATGACAGCAAAGGTCGCACGTATCTTGCGAACCGCCAAACGTCCACGTGCTGCAGGTAGGGCTGTTGTGCGACGAGTACGAGCACGGGTGGGCCGATGAAGAAGCGACCCACCGCGGCTGAAGTGCTCGACGCTAGGCCACACATCGATGTTGTGTCGCTCGACTTTTTCGACACATTGGTGACTCGCTCAGTTGCACAACCAACACATGTGTTTGCCGAAGTGGAACGACTTTTGGTGAACGAGTTCGGACGCGAATGGAGCGGGTACGCACAGGCTCGAGTTCGTGTGGAACACGACGTGCGGGTGCAGTTAGCTGCAACAGGTTCACTGCGAGACATCTCTCACGACCAAATCATGAAGGCCATGCAAATTCATTATTCGGCGACTCCCGAATTCATTGAGCGTGCACGCCGACTGGAATGTGAATGCGAGATTGCCATGGCGCGGGCGGTGCCTTTTGGGTGCGACATTGCAAACGAAGCGCGAGCACGTGGGTTACGCGTTGTCATTGTGAGCGACAACTACATGTCCTCTGAATTTCTTGCTCATATGGCTCACGCTGCTGGGCTGACGTGGGTGCAGGCAAGCGACATCTTTGTGAGTTGTGAGCACGGAGGAATGAAGCAGAACGGGACTTTGTGGAAGACCGTTGTGGAAATACTGGGTGTATCGCCAAAGAACATGGTTCACGTGGGCGATCACCGAATTCCCGATGGGACGGAACCATCAAAACTGGGAATTCATTGCTACATCGACTCACGCAGTTCACGTTGGCATCGCCACTCACTGAATACATCGCCTGCCGTGTTGCCTTTTTCTCGTTTAGAAGCATGGCAACGCGATAGTGACTACGAATGGTTCCGCGGAGCAGGGCGCCACTTTGGTGAGGGCGTTGTAGCCATGATGGTCGCAGCACAAGTGAAGGATTGTCTCGACGTGCTTGCCTCTCGTACTGTCGCAGGCATCCACTTTGCTGCACGTGATGGTTGGATGGCAGACAGTGTGTGGCACCGTCTACGCCGCGAACGTCCCGAACTTCCTGAAGCTACGTACTTATCGTTCTCCCGTTCGGTGATTGGTCGAGCCAACATCACTCATGTTGACGAGGATGTCGCAGTTCGGTTCGTTGATGAGAACGAACGTCTCACCCCACGTCGTCTATCGACTCGTTTCGGGTGCGACTTCGCGACGTCTCTTGGCATTGACGATGTGATGGATTCTTCCACCGCTCGACAACTCGTTATACAGAACGGTGCGCGAATAATTGACGCATCTCGAAAGCTGCGTGAACGAGTAGTGGGTCACTTACGTACACACGGAGTGCTAACACCAGGACATCACATCGTGTTCGACCTGGGATGGCGCGGTTCTTCCATGGCCGATCTCGCCGACATTGTTTCGGAGGCAACAAATGGTGCCACCACAATTGAGGGCCGCTTTCTTGGCTTGTATTGGGACGCCACCATGAACCGCACCCGACTTCCTCTACATGGGTACGCCATGGACGACTTGGGTTCTCTAGACGACAACATTCGATTATTGGGAGCTGTTCGTTTGTTTGAGTTTTTGGTCACGGCGCCCAACGGTTCAGTCATTGATTTCCAAGGTGTCGAGAAAAACTTTGAGCCGGTACATGCAAGCCAGAAGAATCGACCAGCGTCCGAAGATGCATTCATCGGTGTGGTCCTTGCGACAGCGGTTGATGCTGCACTGCAGATCATTCTTGGCACTCATCCTTCTGGTGTGACGGCAAATGACATCACACCGCACACCGTGTGGGCGGCAATGATGCAAGTTGCACAAACTCCACGTGCCGATGAGCTCGATGCATTGCAGGAACACGTGCACGTTGCGTCGGTCGATCACGCAGATGGCGGCATTCCACTTCTTGCGCCTGCACCGAAGTGGTCGTCCACTTTTCCTGTGCAACGTTTTGCGTCGGTGTATGACGACACCATGAAGACGCGTTGGTTCCAAGGTTCGCTTCGTGAATGGGAACGCCACGATTCATCGCGTGATTTCGCCGATGCAGTCATGCGCATCTGGCCCTTTATGGGTCCCGTGTGGTGTGACGCGCCGTAAGGTGATGCCGTGATCATCGACATCCAGTTCAACCAAGGATCAGCATCGTGGCCCGCCTTGCGCGATGGTGTACTCGCTGCAGAAGAAGCCGGATTTTCCACAGTGTGGAACTTGGATCATTTCTCTGGCGCCATGTTCAACAGTGATTCCATGATGGAGTGTTTCACCAGTCTCACTGCGTGGGCCACGGTGACATCGCGCATCAAAGTGGGCACGTTGGTCACCAACATCAATAATCGTCACCCAGGACTACTGGCCAACATTGTCAGTTCGCTTCAGGACATTTCTGGTGGGCGACTCATGTTGGGCGTAGGTGCGGGCACATCGCCCAATAGTCCGTATGGCGCCGAGCAACGCGCGTTGAACATGGAAGTTCTCACGTCGATGTCTGCCCGCCATCAGAAACTCATGGAGAACATCAACACGATGAAATCCATTTGGGCTCATGATCGAGATGCAGCGTTCGAAGGATTTCCCCGTCCGGCGTCAGTTCCACCCATCATCGCTGGTGTGAACAGTATGGGCTTGGCCACGGTTGCCGGTTTGCATCTCGATGGAATGAACACCCGCTTTAATCATCCCGATCGCGCATCACTGATTCGTGCAGCGCTGACGGCTCGCGGAGATACACCAGGCTTCGACGTGTCGGTGTG
>CAIVDG010000131.1 GCA_903904615.1 uncultured Acidimicrobiaceae bacterium
ATTCACCGTTTGGACGTGTCTGCCAGCCCGAAGACATTGCCAACGCTGTCCTCTTCTTCTGTTCTCCGCAATCGTCATATGTGACAGGTCAACGCCTTCAGGTCAATGGGGGAGGCAACAGTCTCCGTGTGGGTCAGTAGTCGGCCGACAGCCAAGCAATAACCCCCGCTATCCTTCGTGACGTGAGTCCACTTGCCCCCCAAAACTCTGACACCATCATCGAAATCACCGAAGAAGCACTCACGCAGTTGCTCATTCTTCGCGATGAAGAACCAGAAAAAGAACGTCTCGGCCTGCGTCTTGAAGTTCTCGCAACTCCTGGCGAAGAATTCAAATACGACTTGTCATTTGAAATTGTCACGCAAGCGGCATTCACCGATGAAGTGCGCACCATTGGTGGCTTGAAGGTCATCATCCCTCTTCAAACGTTCGAACACATCAATGGCGCAACTCTTGATTATTCCGAACGCCAAGGCCTCATCATTCGCAATCCAAACAAGCCACCTGCGCCAATGATCGACGGCCTCACAAACGACGACGAACTCTCAGCATCAGTCGAAGCTGTCATCTCTACAGACATCAACCCATCTCTTGCTGCACACGGCGGATTCGTCACATTCGTTGGCCACGACGGCGAAGGTGTTGCGTATCTCACCATGGGCGGCGGATGCCATGGATGCTCCATGAGCAAAATGACAATGCTTGAAGGCGTGCAAACCACTTTGGTGGAACAAGTGCCCGGCGTTCTCAAAGTGCGTGACGTCACCGATCACGCCACTGGCTCAAACCCGTACTACAGCTAACTCGCTCGTACGGTCGCAGAACCGTGCAATGCTGTGCACATGAAAGTTGCACAGTTGTGGACCTATCCCGTGAAGTCGATGGTGGGAAGCACCGTCGCAAGCATTGATCTCAGCTCACTCGGAATTGTCGGCGACAGGCACTGGGCCATTCGTGACCTCGACAACGGTGGAATTCGCGGAGCCAAGAAAATTGGCGAACTCATGCAGTTCACTGCTAGTCAACAAGACGGACACGTCATCATCACATGCCCAAACGGTGACGTCATTTCTTCCTCACACAGCGACGTCAACGAAAAGCTCTCACACGCACTCGGTCGAAATGTTGCATTGGAATCACTTCCGGCAGACAACAACCTTGAGCACTTCCGTCGTGGACCCGGAACCTCATCTGATCCCATGACGGAACTGAGAAACATCTTTGGCCGCGAGGAACACGAGCCACTGCCGAACTTTGCCGCATTCCCACCGGAGGTTGCAGAGTTTGAATCTCCTCCCGGAACGCATCACGACTGCTGGCCACTCATGGTGATGACAACATCTGCGATGACAGCGATGCAACAGGCACTTCCTGACTCAAACATTGACATCAAGCGTTTTCGCCCCAGCATTGTCATTAACTCCACAGAGCCCGGCCACCCTGAATTCACATGGACCGGCAAGACAGCCCAGATTGGTACTGCAACTGTTGAGTTTCTAGATCCATGTCCACGCTGCGTCATGATCACCCGTCGCATCAATGACGACATTCCCGAAGACCGCGCAATCTTGCGTCATGTGGTGCGCGACCTGGACCAGAACGTTGGCGTCTACGCCCGCGTGATCACCCCAGGCACTATCTCCCTCAACGACACGCTTTCATTCAATTCATGAGTCAAGGATTGAATGAAGCAATGCCTTAGCGGCTTGAGAATTGAGATCTTCAAATTGTCCTGGTGATTTCCAAAGGGTCGTGCTTGTTTCAACCAG
>CAIVDG010000132.1 GCA_903904615.1 uncultured Acidimicrobiaceae bacterium
ATTGAGACAGATTGTGTGGTTCTCACCGCAGGCGCGATTGCCTCGCCGGCACTGTTGTTGTCGTCGGGTCTCGCAGACGTATCTCCTCGTATCGGACACGGGCTTCAAGATCATCCGTGCATCACGTTTTCTCTTCAGTTGAAAAAACCAGAACCGTCTCGCTTTGACGCCACTGTTGTCCGAGAGTTCGACTTGTCCTCAGGGGAGAAAGGTTTGGTAGTGGCATATGAACGCGCATCCAAACACGAACCGCATTTGGGACTTGTTTCTGTGTTGCTGATGAATCCTGTGTCGCGTGGACAGGTGGCGCTTAATGGCGAACGTATAGAGGTGGAGTTGAATCTGTTGAACGATGCGCGGGATGTTGATGTGATGCGCGACCTTGTACGCATCACAGCCTTCCAGCTTTTGTCCGACGAATTTGAGGAGATTTCTGACTCGATAGCGGGAGACTCTCGGGGTACAAACATTGATCAGATTTTTGACATGTCCGATAGTGAACTGGATTCCTGGATTCAGGCATCGCTGGTCCCTGTTTCGCATGTGACGTCGTCAATGCACGCAGCTGTCGACTCTGTGGGTCGAGTCGCTGGTACCTCGGGCCTTGTGGTTGCCGATGCATCCGTTCTGGCACATGTCCCGCACCAGACACCCGCCGCACCTGTCACAATGGAAGCACTGCGTATTGCGCGCGAACTAGGGGAGAGATTGCAATGAGTTACACCTTGGGATTACACGAAATAGCCGACGGAACTCACGCTTACCTGCAGCCAGACGGTGGCTGGGGTTGGTCTAACGCTGGTCTCGTGGTGGGAGACGGTGCCTCGTTGTTGGTGGATACTTTGTTCGACCTGAAAATTACCCAACGAATGTTGGATGCAATGGCGCCGCACACGCGGGCCGCCGGTATCTCCACGGTTGTCAACACTCACGCAAACGGTGACCATTGCTATGGCAATCAACTCGTTCGAGATTCAGAAATCATTGCGTCGGCTGCCACTGCACATGAGATGACCGAAGTGCCACCCGCAATGCTTGCTGCACTGAATCAAGCACCCGGTGAAGTTGGGGACTTGTTTCGACATTTCTTCGGAGAATTTGAGTTTGAAGGAATTGAATCTGTTCTCCCCACGCGCACATTCACTGGACGATTCGAATTTGAAGTGGGTGGACGCCCCATTGAGTTGGTGGAAGTGGGGCCTGCTCACACTCAAGGCGACACGTTGGTGTTCGTTCCAGATGCCAAGACCGTCTACACGGGAGACATTCTGTTTATTGGTGGCACGCCAGTTGTGTGGGTGGGCCCGCTCGACAATTGGATTGCTGCATGCGATCTCATTTGCGCGTCAGATGTCGACCACATTGTTCCGGGTCATGGACCACTCACCGATAAAGCCGGTGTAGTCGCCATTCGGGACTATCTGGTGTACGTACAGAGCCAGGCAACCGAACGTTTCAATGGCGGGATGGACGCGTGGGATGCCGCCCGCGACATTGCCTTGAATGGTTTTGCTGAATGGGGCGAGTTTGGTCGACTAGCCGTCAACGTCGACACGGTGTACCGCACATTGAACTCGGGTCACAAGAGCCCCGACGTGGTGGAACAGTTCAGGCGGATGTTTGCGTTGGAGAAGGGTCACTAACTACTTCGCGAATTTTTCGTCGCACCACGTAACCCCATGCCACGAGGGCGACGAGCGAAAAGAAGAACCACTGCATTGCGTATGAGAAGTGCGGGCCTTCGTCAACGGCGGGAAAAGGCACGGGCGAAGGCCACGGTGCGTTTGACGATGGACTTTCTTTAATGAGTTGCACGTAATACGTAGTGTTGAAGTCGACGTCGAGCGATGCTGAAATTCGAGCGAGGTCGAAGCGCTGGAATTGCGTCGTTCCTTTCTCGCTTGAGTCAATCGCACCGAGCGTGCCTCGAGTTTGGTTGGGCCGAATGAAGCCCACAAGACTCAATTGTCCTTCTGGCAATGACCGAGAACTGACACTGAGTGGAACAAACCCTCGGTTCACCAAAAAATTTCCATTGGTCTCTGTTTGAAACACAACCGCCAGATTGTCTCCGGCTGCTCCATCTTGCGATCTATTAATAATGGTCACTTCAGAAGACGCGAGATATTGACCAGTGAGTGTGACGCGGCGCCAATCGTCTGATGGCTGCCCCATGGATTGTTTTGCGGTTTCAATGGGGGCGGAGGTATTTGCAGCAATGGTGTCATTGCGTGCACGGCGCTCGTCGAGGCGGTTCAGTTGCCAGAACCCGAGTAAGACCATGGTGACAATAAGGGTGCTCACACTGACATGTACGAGCAGCCAGCGCGGGGTGAAGAGGCGTCGCATCAGTGCTGAACGCTAGCGGGGCGGGGAGTACGGTGGTTGTCGTGGGGAAAAAGGAATACAACGAAAGTTCTATTGATGCTGACTTTTGGCGAGAAGTCTTTCATGCAGATGTTGTAGCGGGTCCGCCCAAGAGAATTGGCGAAGGCCAGGTGGGCATGAATTTGCGGTATGCACTGGAAAGCAGTGACCCCACAGTGCCTTCGTCGGTTGTTGTGAAGATGGCGTCACCTGACCCCACCAGTCGTGCTACCGGTATGAGTTTGCGCAACTACGAACGTGAAGTGAAGTTTTACAACGAATTAGTCACCACACTCGATGTTCGATCGCCGCAGTGTTGGTTCGCTGATTGGCATGAAGAAGGCGGCGACATCGCCATCGTGTTGGAAGACATGGCGCCCAGCGAACAAGGTGATCAAATTCGCGCTTGCGGAATTGAACACGCTCGTCTGGCTGTCGATCAGTTGGTGAAAATGCAGGGTCCTCGATGGAAAGACCAGTCGCTTGCCTCTATCGATTGGTTGCAACGTCGCGATGCAGGTGATGTGGACCGTCTCTCAGGTCTGCTCGGAATGGTGAAGCCCGGCTTTCTTGCAGTGTACGAAGACATCATTCGGGCCGAGATTGGAGACGAAGGCGTTGAGTTTGTAGAGGTGATGGCCAACAACATTGAAGGCTATGTGTTGGGTAAGGGCGATGCTTTCTCTGTCACGCACGGTGATTTTCGCTTGGACAACTTGTTGTACGCCACAGAACAAGGTGGAGTGCCGTGTGCGGTAGTGGACTGGCAGACACCAGGTCACGGAAATGGCATCTCAGACCTCGCTTACTTCATCGGTGCGGGACTTCTTCCCGACGACAGACGACGTTTTGAGTGGGAACTTGTTGACCAATACATTCGCGGTATCGAGTCGTATGGGCACGAGATTGATCACGACTGGGTGAAGTTCCACTACAAACGCGAGGCAATCTCTGGAGTCATCATGGCGGTGATTGCCTCGCAGATCGTTGGCAGGACAGATCGTGGCGACAAGATGTTCGAGGTGATGGCTACCCGCCACATTCAGCAAGGCCTTGAAAACGGCGCGCTGTCACTGCTGTAGGCCGCGATTTTCTACCAATTGCTTCGCTAGATCGTCTAGTGCATCTACAGAACAGCTATGCAGTTTTGCGCGTGTGTCTTCATCGACCTGAAGGCGATCAACGGCATCGTTCCAGGTGAACTCTGAGACGAGCCACACTTTGGAGAGTGCAGAAAGAAGCGCTGCGACCGGATCTGAGTCGTAGTCGCGCAGAAGAGCCTCAACATCGCGCTTCGTGAGTGAACTCATGAGCACAGAGGCTAGGTGGCTCCAACTCCGCCCGCTGGAACCCTGCGTACGGTAACCACACGATTTCCGTTTGCCAACCCGCAGGGGTCTACGCAACGCATTTCGCCTTGCTACGGTGCGATAACGCACTTGGGGGTGCAGCAAAAAGGGGGAGCGCCATGACAACGTGGAACTACGGACTGATGTGGGCTGGTATCGCGCGGAAAGACCCGCAAAGAACCGCTCAAATTTTTGGTGATGTCAGCTACACCTGGGGAGAGTTTCATCAGCGCTCAAACGCGCTGGCCGCAGACATGTTGGCGGCTGGCGCATCCCATCAGGCGAAGGTGGCGCACTATCTCTATAACTGTCCCGAGTACCTAGAGACCATGTTTGCTTCTTGGCTCGCTGGGTTGGTGCCTGTCAACACCAACTATCGCTACGGACCTGAAGAAATTCTGTATCTCTTCGATAACTCCGATGCTGAAGCGGTTGTTTTTCATGCAACGTTTGTTGACTTGTTGAATCAAGTGCGCGACCGCTTGCCTTTAGTGAAGCGCTGGTACATGGTTCCCGACGAATCGGGTAATGACATTCCGGATTGGGCTCTCAACTACAACGAGGTTGTTGCGAAAAGTGTGCCCGATGTTGTGCCAGCCAAGTCCCTCACCGGTGACGACTTGTTGTTCCTGTACACCGGTGGAACTACAGGAATGCCCAAGGGTGTCATGTGGCGCCAAGATGACCTCATCACAGTTCTCGGTCGTGGTGGCAACGCAATTCTGCAGATTCCTGCAGCTGAGAACGTGCAAGAAGTCATTGATCGCATCACCCCCGGGCAACGTGGGCAAGTGGCTCTCGTTGCATGTCCGCTTATGCATGGCACGGGTCAGTTCTCTGCATTCATCAACATGGCGATGGGTGGATGCATTGTGACCATGCCAAACCGCAACTTCGATCCCGCAAAACTGTGGGACGAAGTCGACAAGCACCAAGTAAACAGTGTTGTGATTGTTGGTCAGGCATTTGCTGGCCCCATGTTGGAGGTGCTGGATGAAAACCCAGGTAAGTGGGACTTGTCCAGTGTGATTCAGATGGGATCATCGGGCGTTATGTGGAGCCAAGAGAACAAAGACGGACTCTTGAATCACATTCCTCAAATGTTTATTACCGACAGCTTCGGATCGTCGGAAGCAGTGGGTATGGGAATGTCGGTGTCTGCAAAAGGTGCTGCAGCAAAAACGGCACAGTTTGCATTGGGACCAAACTGCGTTGTGTTTACAGAAGACGGTCGTCGTGTAGAGCCCGGAAGTGGTGAGCGCGGTTTGGTTGCAGTGGGCGGTGCTATTCCGTTGGGTTACTACAAAGACGAAGCCAAGACTGCACAAACGTTCCGCATTTTCGAAGAGCGTCGGTGGACGGTGCCTGGCGACTGGGCTGAAGTGAATACTGATGGCACTCTGCATCTTTTGGGCCGTGGATCTGTCTGCATCAACACGGGTGGCGAGAAAGTGTTCCCTGAAGAAGTGGAAGAAGTGTTGAAGACTCACCACACCGTGCGGGACGCGGTGGCAGTCGGGTTGCCCGATAAGCGATTTGGTGAAACCATTTGTGCAGTCGTGGAAGCCGAACCAGGTGCATCACCACAACTTGATGAACTCACAGAACATGTTCGCTCGCGCATTGCTGCGTACAAAGCACCGCGCAGCATTGTTGTGGTGCCCACCATTGGTCGTGCGCCAAACGGCAAAGTGGACTACAAGCGTTTGAAACAACACGCAATGGACACTCTCGGTATCAAGTGACGCGTCACGCACTTCATTCTCTTCTTAATCAGCCCGAAGCCTTGGTATTGCCAGGCGTGTGGGACCCGTTGTCGGCATTGTTGGCAGAGCGAGCAGGATTTAGCAGTGTGTTCTTGTCTGGCTTTGCTCTTGCAGGCACCCATTTGGGTGTTCCAGACATTGGCATTCTCGGGTTTAATGAAGTGGCAGATGCTGCACAACGCGTGTGCGCCGCAGTGCCGGACATAAATGTGATCGTGGATGCCGACACGGGGTACGGCGATGTTGACGCTGTTGTCCACACCGTTCACACCTGGGAACAGGCGGGAGCGGCAGGAATCTTTCTGGAAGATCAGGTGTGGCCCAAAAAGTGCGGGCACATGGATGGCAAAGAAGTTGTCGAAGTGGGCGAGTGGTTGGCGAAGCTGTCGGCGGCACTACGTGAACGAAACAACTTGTTCGTCACCGCACGTACTGATGCCCGCGCAGTTCTCGGACTAGACGTAGCAATCGAGCGTGGACGAATGGCTCGCGACCTTGGTGTTGATGCAGTTTTTGTCGAGGCACCCCAATCAGTTGGCGAACTTGAGACCATCGCACGAGAGCTCACCGGTGTGCACTTGGTGGCCAACATGGTGGAGAAGGGGAAAACGCCACTTCTCACCTCTCAAGAGTTGAAGGACATGGGGTTCTCCATTGTCCTCTCGCCATTGTCTGGCCTGTTGGCAGCGTCGCAAGCAATTGAAACGGCGTACCGCACCTTGCGAACGGAGGGTTCGCTTCGAGACCATCTCCACACGTTGACGGGTTTCTCCGAGTTCACCGAGATCGTGGCCGAATAAATCCCTGTTGTTGCGCCGTGCTGAGGGGTAGAGTTCTGTCCAGCATTACGAGAGACCAGATGGTCCGGCAACCGGGGTGACAGCCGCACGGTGCCTCCTCATCGCAAGATGAGGGATGTGGTTCTGCAATTGCAGAACAACAGGTCGCTGTCTCCTGTAAGCGAAACATCATCACACGCACAGAACAGGAAGAACAATGGTTGCTCAGTTTCGACACAACTCGTTGCCGTACCCTGCCTCCGGTGCGTGGATGTCTGGTGATCCAGTGGGTCACCGCCAGTTCTACACATTCGCTGAAGAACGTCCGTTTTCGTTAGAAGGCGGCGCATCGCTGTCGAATGTGACTGTTGCCTATGAAACGTGGGGCACTCTCAACAGTGATGCTTCGAATGCAATCTTGGTGTGTCACGCATGGACAGGTGACAGCCACGTCACAGGGCCAGCATCTGAAGGCCACCCCACTCCTGGTTGGTGGGAAGGCGTAGTCGGCCGAGGCCACGCAGTAGACACAGAAAAGTATTTCGTGGTGTGCGCAAATGTGTTGGGTGGCTGTCAGGGCTCAACAGGTCCAGCATCGCTGCACCCAGACGATGGAAAGCCCTATGGCCTTCGTTTTCCTGTTGTCACTATTCGAGACATGGTGCGCGCACAAGCGTCGCTTGCCGATGCGTTGGGTATTCGTTCGTGGCGCGCAGTCATCGGCGGTTCCATGGGTGGAATGCAAGCACTTGAATGGGCAATTATGTTCCCTAATCGGGTTCGTGCACTTGCAGCCATCGCTACATCGGCAGCTGCATCGGCTCAGCAAATTGCGTGGAGCTCTATTGGTCGCCGCGCGTTGCTCATGGATCCCGGTTATAACGACGGCGACTATTACAACGCCGCTCCCGATGCGGGTCCGTGGTACGGGCTGGCCATTGCGCGCATGGTTGCGCAAGTGACATTTCGGACCGACACTCGCTTCACCGAAAAATTTGGACGACAACTCAGCGATAGCAATTTGGATGCACATGGCATTGACTTGTTTTCTCGTTTCAGTGTCGAGGGGTATCTCGACCATCACGGAGACAAGTTGGTCCGCCGATTCGACGCAAACAGTTATCTCTACATCGGCAAAGCCATGGATCTTCACGACATTGGTCGATCCCGCGGTGGGGTAGATCAAGCACTGGCACGAATTACTGCCCCCACGCTCACTCTCAGCATCGACTCGGACATCTTGTACCCGCCGTATCAACAAGAGTTCATCCATCAGCACTTGCGCAGTAAAGACCCTCGTACTCGTCACGCCACAATTCAAAGCGGCGAGGGCCACGATGGATTCTTGGTGGAAACCGCCCCCGTCAGCCTTCAGTTATCGCAGTTTTTGGCCGATACCGAGTAGCCCGTCGTACGGGTGCTTGGCGTGAGAGACTAGGAGCCCATGGAATTGTCGGTTGTTGCGTCCAGCGTGTCGGTGAACTTTCTTGGCATTGGTCTCATTGTGCTTGGTCTGGTGTTGCTTGTTGTCACCCTTGGCTTTTGGCGTGCCGCCGTGGAAGACCCTGAAGTGCTCGCTCCGTTAGAGGTGATGGCCGACCGTTCGTATGCGCGCGCCGACGATACGAAACGCTTGGCACTACTGAATCAAGTTCGCCCAGAGGGGGCCGAACCAGTTGTTCATCATGCGGCGCCACCTGTTCTTGCTCGTGAACCTCTGTCTGAACCCGAGCGTCCATTCGATGACCCATACGACCACTCTGATGATGCAGTCGACATTTTGCCCTCTGCACCACTCATCATTGACCCATTGTTGAATCAGCGACAGGAGAACCAGTAATGGCCACATTTGATCCGCAAGAAATGATTGCTCGGTTTCGTGACAGAGCAGCTGCAGTGCGCAAGCGTCCACTTCCACCCGTAGCTGGTGAA
>CAIVDG010000133.1 GCA_903904615.1 uncultured Acidimicrobiaceae bacterium
GAGGCACTCATTGTGTTTCATGTGCTTGCCGAGACAATTCGATTGTCGTGGCCTTTCGGTGGAGTGCCACTGGCAACGTTAGGAATTGCGCAATCACAAAGTCCGCTTGCATCGTTGTCTCCATGGGGCGGAGTCATTCTCATCTCTGTCGTTGCGTTCTGGATTGGCCTATCGCAAAAACGCATTCGCGCAATCCTTGTCACGCTTGTACTTATTGGCGGCGCAAACGTGTGGGACGGAACATCTGACACCGGACGCACGCTCACTCTTGCAGTGATTCAAGGCGGTGGCGAACAGGGAACTCGCGCAGTGAACACAGACCCGCGTGAAGTGTTTGAACGACATCTTGAACTCACCAAAGCATTGCAGCCTTCCACCAAACGCTCCGCAGTTGTCTGGCCAGAGAATGTCATCAACGTCTCAGCGCAAGGCTTGTTTGTTGATAGCCGCGAGTACACAGAGCTCGTAACCGAGGCGCAGCGGCTTCGTGTTCCACTTGTTGTGGGCATCACTGAAAGCGCTGGTCCCGACGCATTTACAAATGCGCAAATTGTCATTGAGCCAAACGGAGTTATCTCATCGCGCTACGACAAAGTGCGTCGAGTTCCCTTTGGCGAATACATGCCCATGCGATCGTTGCTGTCTTCCGTTGGTGCGCCAACTCACTTGGTGCCGCGTGATGCGCGCGCAGGCGATGCACGCGGATGGATAGACATCGGTGATGAACGTGCGGCTGTTGCTATTTCTTGGGAGATTTTTTTTGGTGGGCGCGTGAACGAGGGCGTCGTTGACGACGCCACATTCATCATCAATCCCACTAACGGCTCCAGTTACACCTGGACAATTCTTCAAACTCAACAAGTTGCAGCATCACGACTTCGTGCCCGCGAACAAGGACGGTGGGTAGTACAGGCCGCACCCACCGGGTTTAGCGCTTTCATTAGCCCTCGTGGTGAAGTTTTTGAACGAACCAGCATTAGCGACGCTGCCGTGATTGAACGCACGGTTTCCTTGTATTCAGGGCGCACGCCCTACTCCCGACTAGGGAATGCGTTCTATATCGCTCTACTTGTTCTGTGGGCTATCACTCTTCTTCAGCGCCGTTACAGAGCCATTCCACGGGGTGCCAGTTAGCCTGCAACGCCTATGTCAGGTGCTGCCTACGACCCCAATGGCCCATTGCAACTCGCGTACCTCACGTACCGCGGAAAGCCACACGTTGGCGGCCAAGGCGTGTACACGCGTCACCTCACCAAAGCTCTTGTCGATCTCGGACACAGCGTCGAGGTTTTCGGTGGTCAGCCCTACCCCGTGCTTGACGACCGTATTGAATTACACAAGCTTCCCAGCCTCGACATCTTCAACGACATGTATCCAGGTCGACTTCCTGGCTATTGGGAATTGAAGTCCTGGCCCGACGTTGTTGAGACTGCCCGGTTTCTCACTGGCCAATTTTCAGAGCCGCTCGCTTTTTCGAAACGTGCGTATCGCGAACTTCGCACGCGTGCAAATGACTTCCATCTGGTGCACGACAACCAGTGTCTGGGTTGGGACATTCTGAAGATTGAAAAAATGATTCCCACCATTGTCACTCTGCATCACCCCATCACGAAAGATCGTGAACTGGAAATGAGTCATGCTCCGAATTGGTGGAAGCGCCGTTCGTTGAAGCGTTGGTATTCCTTTGTTGACATGCAAGGAAAAGTTGCCAGCAAAATGCCTCGCATTGTTGTTGTGAGCGAAAACAGCATTAACGACATCAACAAAGACATGGGTGTCTCACGTGACCGCATGCGCCTTGTTCCTGTTGGCGTTGACCCCGAATTGTTCAAACCACTTCCTCACGTCACTCGCCAACCCGACCGACTCATCACCACAGCCTCTGCTGACGTTGCGCTGAAGGGCTTGTCGTATTTGTTAGAAGCAATGGCCAAACTGCGCACTGAACGCGACATTCGACTCACCATCATTGGTAAGCCGCGTCCAGGTCACAGCATGGATCTCATTGAATCTCTTGGGCTGAAGCCCCACATCGATTTCGTTTCGGGCGTTTCCGACGAACGGATTGTTGAGCTGTATGCAGAAGCCGAACTTGCTGTTGTTCCCAGCTTGTACGAAGGATTCAGCCTGCCAGCAATTGAAGCCATGAGTACGGGCATTTGTCTGGTGGCAACAGATGGCGGTGCGCTGCCCGAAGTCACCGGCACAGACGGCGAAACGGTTTTGCAGTGTCCGGCAGCTGACGCCGATGCCCTTGCCGCCACAATTCGTCGCGGTCTCGACGATGCACAGTTGCGTGAGCGAGTAGGCAATGCGGGCCGCGAACGTGTCGTGTCGCGTTGGAGTTGGAGACACTGCGCAGAACTCACCGTTGAGCAATACCGCGAAGTTCTCGAGATGCCACATAACCGCGCCAAGTTGGCGAAGCGAGGCTGACATGCTCACCGTCCGTTTCAATAAATTAGGTCTTCGTCCCGGAGACACGTTCCTCGATGCGGGTGCTGGTTTCGGTCGCCACGCCTTCGAAGCAGCGCGACAAGGCGCAACTGTGTACGCCCTCGACTGGGCGCAAGAAGAAGTAGTGGGCACCCGCGCAACATTCGGCGGAATGATTTATGAAAATGAAATTCCCGCCGCCAACTTTGGTGGTGTCTTGCGTGGCGATGCGACACGCCTACCATTCGCCGACAACACCTTCGACTGCATCGTCACTTCCGAAGTGCTGGAACACATTCAGAACGATGTTGCTGCAATCTCCGAATTTCATCGTGTCTTGAAGCCCGGTGGTTCACTCGGTGTCACTGTTCCCACATGGTGGCCAGAGAAGATCAACTGGATGTTGTCCGACGAGTACCACGCACCAAAGAGTGTTGGTGGTCATGTACGCATCTACTCAGCAACCGAGTTGAAAGCAAAACTGCGTGCTGCGGGCCTAGAAGTGCGTGGCAGCCACCACGCACATGCACTTCACTCGCCGTACTGGTGGTTGAAGTGCGCCGTTGGTCCACGCAAAGACAATCACCCTCTGGTGACGAAGTATCGCAAGTTCTTGGAGTGGGACATTATTGAGGGCCCCACTTCAACGCGCATTGCAGAGAAAGTGCTCAGCCCAGTTCTTGGCAAGAGTTTCATCGTCTACTCAACAAAGCCGAGATAATCATGTCCAGTTCACTTCCCCACCTTCCCGGCATTCTCACCACTGCAGACCTGCAAAAAACTGCTGATTCCATTCAGGCTTTGCAACTCTCAAACGGAATGATTCCGTGGTATCCGAATGGCCATTGCGATCCATGGAACCATGTGGAAACTGCAATCGCCCTCGACATTATGGGGCGTCACGACGGCGCATTGGCTGCATACAAATGGCTTGCAGATAATCAAGATGCAGATGGCTGGTGGTTTAACTACTACATGCCAGACGGATCAATTGAAGACCAGAAACTTGACACCAACGTCACTGCCTACATTGCAGCAGGCGTATGGGCGCACTGGCTATGCACACGCGATACGGCCGCCGTGAAGGCATTGTGGCCAACGGTTCGCAAAGCTCTCGACTGGGTGATGAACATGCGTCGTCACGACGGAACAATTTTGTGGGCACGCGAAGTCGACAGCCAACCCTGGGACTATGCATTGCTCACGGGCTGTTCTTCCATTCGACACGCGCTCCATTGCGGTGCAGCAATTGGTGATCTTGTCGGCGACCCACACCCGCAATACACCGAAGCCGCCGACGCCATTGACCGCATCATCATGACCGACCTCACTGCGTTTGAACCAAAAGAGCGCTGGGCAATGGACTGGTATTACCCCGTTCTCACTGGCGCAATGACCGGCATGCGTGCCAAGTCTCGCCTTGCAGAAAGTTGGGACACATTCGTCTTGGACGACCGTGGTGTGCGTTGTGTGAACGATGAAATGTGGGTGACCGCAGCAGAAACAAGCGAGTGCGCCATTGCACATTGCGCCGCAGGCGATCGTGACACTGCTCGTGAACTGTTGTTGTGGACCATGCCGCACCGTCGTGACGATGGGGCGTATTGGACCGGCATTGTGTACCCAAGTGATCCGGACAAAACAATGGTGCACTTCCCTGCCGACGAGTACAGCGCGTACACCGCGGCAGCCATCATCATGGCGGCCGATGCGATTAGCGGTGGTTCACCGGCGTCCACGCTCTTCACGCGGCCGATGCCGCGCAAGAACGCACACCTCAGCGTGTCAGTTCTGTAATCGCTAGTGCCGGCGCAGAATGCGCAAGGAACCAGCAACGCCGATTTCTTCGAAATGTCCGCTATTGACTGCCGGCAGATAAATGTTCTCGTACGGAGGACGTCCGCCGTCGGCCGGATTGGGAAACACATCGTGGATAGCCAATGTTCCGCCCGGCGCGACATGTGGTGTCCACAGTTCGTAATCGAGTGTTGCTGGCTCTACGCCGTGCCCACCGTCGATAAACAGAAATGCCAATGGCGTTGACCAACTACGTGCGACAACAGGAGAATCACCAACAACCGTGACCACTACATCCGTGAGGCCTGCATCGATGATGGTGGAACGGAAATGCGGAAGCGTGTCCATGCGACCCGTGCGTGGGTCTACAAGGTCTGGTTCATGCCACTCCCAACCAGGCTGGTTCTCTTCGCTTCCCATGTGATGATCAACCGCAAACAAAGTGCGTTTCGCCGCACGCGCAGCACCACCAAGCCAGACCGTTGACCGACCGCAGTACGAACCCACTTCTAGAAATGGTCCACGTGCGTGTTGTGCAGCGTCTACTGCCGCCAGATACAACGCATCGCCTTCTTCTTCGGGCATGAAGCCACGCGCAGCGAGTGCGCGACGGCGAAGATCGGCTTCCAACATCACCAGGCGTCCCAGTGAATAATGCTGTCGGCTGGTGGTCGAGACGCAGCAGAGAAGTTTGTTCCGACCGTGTACGCAAGTGGAGATAAACATGCTTGCTGCACCGACTCAAAAGGGATTCCCAAAACATCGGCCACTTGTTGTTCCATCATGAGGTGAATGGTTGTCCACGCAGTGCCTAAACCACGCGCGCGTGCAGCCAACATAAAACTCCACATCGCTGGCAACACATTGCCCATCATCGACGCCGTCATCATTGCAGGCGCACCTTCCACACGACTGCCTTTGTTGCACGCAAGAACAAGAGCAGGAGCGTCGCCCATGTGGTCGGCGAGAAAGTCAGCTGATGCGGCGGACCGCTGCTGTTGTTGATTCTCTCGCTCTCCACCCTTCTCAATGGAGCCGATGTACACGCCATCTAATGAGCGATAGATGTCGTAACACTGTCGGTAGATATCACCAATGGCTCGACGCTTCTCTGCATCTCGAATAATGACGAACTGCATGGTCATGTTGTTCGACCCCGACGGTGACTGCATGGCAATTTCCACGCATTCACGAATTACCTGGTCGTCGACGGGGCGGGAAAAGTCAAGACGCTTTCGTACCGCACGAGTTGTAGTGAGCAATTGGTCGGCATCTAGAGGCAGAAGTGGCATAATTCGACCCTACTATGGAGCCATGACAGCACCCCTCGACGACCTGGTGTCCCTGCTCGATCTTGAAGTCATTGAAGTCAACATCTTTCGCGGTCACTCGCCGGAGGAAAACCGAGTTCGCGTATTTGGTGGACAAGTAGCTGGCCAATCTCTGGTCGCTGCGTCGCGCACCGTCGATGAAAAGACTCGTTACGTACATTCACTTCATGCGTATTTCCTACGCCCTGGTGACCCCACGGCGCCCATCTTGTACGAAGTTGATCGATTGCGAGATGGACGCAGTTTCACTACTCGTCGTGTTGTCGCCATTCAACACGGTGAGGTCATCTTTAACTTGCAGGCAAGTTTTCACACCCCAGAGTCCGGACTCGATTGGCAAATTGCATCACCCGCAGACACGACCGACCCGTCCACCCTGCCCGACTTCAAGACGCGCATGGAGCCGTACAAAGAGCAAATGGGCGATTGGTACCACCGTCCTCGTCCTATCGACTTGCGTTATGTGAATGGTTCGCCGCTTGAACGCAAAGGCGTTGAATCGTCCGGCCAGCAGGTGTGGCTTCGCGCAGACGGAAACCTCCCCGACGATCCCGTTCTTCATGCATGCATTGTTACGTATGCAAGCGATATGACTCTTTTGGACACCACGTTGTTGCCACACGGACTCGGTTGGAGCGAAGGCGGAGTACAAATGGCCAGCCTCGACCACGCCATGTGGTTCCATCGCCCATTCCGCGCTGACGATTGGTTGTTGTACGACCAAGTCGCACTTTCTACATCAAATGCACGCGGACTTGCAGGTGGTTCCATCTACACCAAAGACGGACAACTAGCGGTCACCGTTGTTCAAGAAGGCCTCATCCGCGTAAAGCCGGACGAGTGAAAAAAACAGCACTAGCAATTGGTGCACTCTTACTCGCAGGGTGCGGTTCTTCTCCCACCACCACTGCGCCAACAACTACAACGCAAGCAGTGAACACAACAGTGGGGTACTCAACCACCGTTATTGGCAACATTGAATCTCCCATCGATCTTGTGGAACGCATGTCGTCAGATTCATGGTTTTACGTGGTGTCACAAGCGGGAACTGTTCAACAATGGTCACGCGACGGAAAAACGAAAAGAACCGTTCTTGATGTCTCATCATCTACTTCTTTCGGTGGAGAACGAGGACTACTAGGTCTTGCATTGCGCAATGTAGACAATGAATGGCAAGCGATTCTGAACAGAACAAACCGTGATGGACACACGGAGATCACCATCACCCCAGTGAACGATGATGGTTCGTTTGCTTCGCCAACATCACCAGGCAACGTGGTCATACGTATTGAGCAGCCGTATCAAAATCACAACGGCGGAGCTGTGCTGGTTGGCCCAGACAACATGGTGTACATCGGCATGGGAGATGGCGGTAGCGCAAACGATCCCGAGCGACGCGCGCAAGATATGTCGTCGTTACTGGGCAAGATTCTTCGCATCAATCCATCAGTGACGGGCGGCTATAGCATCCCCAGTGGGAACCCATTCACTTCTTCCCCACATCCCGAGATTTGGTCGCTTGGGGTGCGCAATCCATGGCGTATGACATTCGATCCGCACGGCACGTTATGGGTTGCCGATGTTGGACAAAACGAATGGGAAGAGGTCACGGCTCTGCCCAGCGACAACAACTACCCCGGAGGACGTGGAGCAAATCTGGGCTGGAGTGCCTTCGAGGGTACTCACGCTTTCAACAGCGATGTCACCGCCACAAATCCAATTGTTCCCGTCTTTGAGTACGACCACTCAAAAGGTCGCTGCTCTATTTCAGGCGCAGCCGTAGGCAATAACACCACAACCCCTGGCCGTGCCGGGTGGTTCTATTTCGGGGACTATTGCGCAGGTACCGTCTCCGCAATTCTCACCGATGGATCAACCACCATTGGTGAAGAACTGGTAGCAGAAGATCTTGGAAATGTGATGGCGGTGCGTGCAACACACAACACTATGTACATCTTGACTGCCGACGGAAAAGTGCGTGAAATTGTGGTGTCACGCTCGTAAGAACTAGCGGCGTGTTCCCATGAACATGCCACGCAATGCCTGGTAGTTCTCAATACAGTGACCGGCGCCAAGCACCACTGCTTCAAGTGGCTGTGGTGACATTTTCACCGGAACTTCTGTTTCACGTTCAATGCGCTGTGCAAGACCGCGAAGCATTCCGCCACCACCAACCAAATACATTCCGCGTGCAAGAAAGTCTTGAGCAAGTTCTGGTGGCGCTTTTGCCAAACAGCGCTTCACGGACAACACCATGGCAGCAACGGGTTCATCAATGGCGAAACGAACTTCCTCAGCAGTGAGACGAACAGTCTTCGGAAGACCAGTGACCAAGTCGCGACCGCGAATGTCGGCGCTTCTGTCTGCTGGACCCGGCTCTGCAGAACCAATCTGAATTTTGATTTCCTCTGCTGTGCGCTCGCCAATTGCTACACCGTGTTCACGACGAACATAGTTCTGAATTGCAGCGTCAATGTCGAAGCTTCCCACGCGAATGGCTTCAAGAGCAACAATTCCACCAAGACTGATTACTGCCGTTTCTGTAGTGCCACCACCAATGTCGATGACCATGTTGCCGACAGGTTCGTCGATGGGAAGGTTCGCACCGATGGCTGCGGCCATGGGCTGTTCAATGAGCTGAGCATCGGAGGCCCCAGCGCGTCGTGTTGCATCGGTAACGGCGCGTCGCTCCACTTCTGTAATGGCAGACGGCACGCAAATAACTACCTTTGGCCGAGTAAAGCGAGATACGCCAACACGCTGCAAAAGCAGGCGAATCATGCGTTCTGTGATGTCGAAGTCGGTGATTGCTCCACCACGAAGTGGTCGAACAGCGACGATGTAACTGGGGGTTCGACCAATCATGTCCCATGCGTCGTGACCCGTAGCCAATACTTCGCCAGACTGACGGTTAACGGCGATAACGGATGGTTCGTTAAGAACAATTCCTTTGCCCTTCATGTACACCAATGTGTTTGCTGTACCAAGGTCA
>CAIVDG010000134.1 GCA_903904615.1 uncultured Acidimicrobiaceae bacterium
AAGCACCGCACTGTTGATGAGATGGATGTTCAGCAAATTGGCAACTATGACGCCTTCCTCGACTACATGAACCAAGTGTTTGCTCGCATTGAAAAGTGGCTGGCAAATCTGGATCCCGCAGAACTTGAGCGATTGGTTGTTCCGCGTCCATTCGGGCCGCAAGTCGCCAGCACATTCTCTGCACGCGTGGCTGGTCCCGAAGGAATCAAAGTTCTCGATGGAGTGGAGTGCTGGATCTATCAACACGGACTTCGCCACATGGGAGAAATTGAATTGGCTCGCTCGTTCGTGGGCCTTCAAGGAATGACCAGCTAGCCCAACAGAGAGGCGCAACACACAGTGGCGCCCACGGCAGGAATTGAACCTGCGACCCCTTGCTCCGGAGGCAAGTGCTCTATCCGCTGAGCTACGTGAGCGTGACGTGAAGGTTCACGCGTGCTTGAAGTCTAGGTCCCATCGAATTGGAACACCGTCGGCGGGCTAGTTCAGGGCAGAATGGAGCACTCATGGCAGATCCCATTGTTTCCGTTGCCCGTCGACTTGAGGGTGCTTTTGCCGCAGTAGCGGGCGCCCCTTGTGACCCTGTGGTGCGCCCCAGCGACCGTGCCGATGCTCAGGCGAACGGTGCTTTGGCATTGGCAAAGAGCTTGGGACTCGCGCCTCGCGATGTTGCACAGAAGGCACTTGATGCCGCCGGCGATTTATCTGACATGGTGGAGTCCACAGAAATTGCTGGCCCTGGTTTTGTGAACCTGGTGTTTTCCACGCCCTTTATTGCTTCAGAACTTTCAGTTGCGATGCAAGATTCTCGTCTGGGAGTGCGTGCCGCAGACGATGCGCACACAGTTGTAGTGGACTATTCCGCGCCGAACGTCGCCAAAGAAATGCACGTTGGGCATTTGCGATCCACTGTGATTGGCGATGCGTTAGTACGAGCTCTGCAATATGTGGGACACACCGTTGTTCGTGAAAACCACATTGGAGACTGGGGTACGCCGTTCGGCATGCTCATTGAGCATCTCATCGATCTTGGAGAAGAGAACGCAGCACACGAACTAGGTGTGGGTGACCTTGATGGCTTCTATAAAGAAGCGCGCCGCAAGTTTGAAGCCGACGATGCCTTCAAGGCGCGCGCCCGCAACCGAGTGGTCATGTTGCAAGGTGGCGATGCTGACACTCTTCGTTTGTGGCAGACCTTGGTGAACGAAAGCACTCGATACTTCAACAAGGTGTATTCACAACTTGATGTTTTGCTCACCGACGATGATCTCATGGGTGAAAGTGCCTACAACCCACTGCTTGCTGAGGTGGTGGATCGTCTCCGCACCAAAGGGCTATTGGAGGAAAGCGATGGGGCAGAAGTGGTCTTCCCTGCAGGGTTTACCAATCGTGAGAACGAACCACTGCCGCTAATTATTCGCAAAGGTGATGGCGGGTACAACTACGCAACATCCGACTTGGCGTGTGTGATTGACCGTGTGGAACGTCTTGGTGCGAAGTCCATGTTGTATGTGGTGGGCGCGCCACAAGCGCAGCATTTGCAGATGGTGGAAAGTGTCGCGCGCATGGCCGGCTGGCTACCCGAGAACTACGTCATGAATCATGTGTCTTTCGGAAGCGTGTTGGGCTCCGATAAGAAAATGTTGAAGAGTCGCGCAGGAGACACTGTGAAGCTGGCTGCACTGCTTGACGAAGCGGTGGAACGAGCAGCCACAGCAGTTGCCGAGAAGAACCCCGAAATGTCTGAATCGGACCGTGCCGACGTTGCGCGAATGATTGGTATCGGTGCAGTGAAGTACTCAGACCTCAGCACCGACCGCGTGAAGGATTACATCTTCGATTGGGACCGCATGTTGTCGTTCGAAGGAAACACAGCGCCCTA
>CAIVDG010000135.1 GCA_903904615.1 uncultured Acidimicrobiaceae bacterium
ATACCGCCCAGAACGAACAGTGTTGATGGGAGGAAGTGCAGGTGGACTCACCGCGTTGAACGTTGCTGCCCGAATTCCGGACAAAGTTGCGGGCATGGTGTTGTCATATCCGGTAGTAGATCTTCCAGAGCTCATGCGTGGCGACGATGCGTTTGAAACGCACTACATGCCTCAGCTGTTTGGTGCGACTGGTCCCGACGACCCCATTCTTCATTCACGCACGCCGTTGACATGGGCGCACATGATTGCAGGTGTTCCAACGCTGATTTTCCATGGAGACAAAGACGCATCGGTTCCGTTGGTGCACTCACAGCGATTGCAAAATGTTGTCCGCGCTGCAGGCGGCAGTGTGCAATTAGAAGTCATGGACGGTGAAGGTCACGGCTTTCGTGAATCTCGAAGCATCATTCGCGAGATGCTTGTGACGGAATCATTCCTCGGTCGGTTCTAGGAATTCACTAGTGGGAATCAGAAACTGATACCCGCCGTAAAACTTGCCGTCGTCTTCGGTGACGTCGGTATCCCACTGCACATAAAAAATTGTGCGGCTGCTGTAGTAGAGGTACTTCAACTTCCAGTGACATCGGCCGCCAACGGAACCACCACGGAGCAAGATTTTTGCTTCCTTAAAGACGGCCATGTACGTCTGCAGGCGACCACCTGGGTAGTTCTCGTCGAGAAACTTCTGGGTGAGACCCTTCATGTTTGGGATGGGATGTGTGTAGTGCAGGATGCGATCGACGTCGTATCTGCTGAGCCGCATACGAAACTGCTCAATATTTTCTGGCGGTGTGGTGCCGTAGCGCGGGTCTTTCATGGTGGTGCTCCTTCTGTGTGAAGTGACCGACCAGTGCTTGTGCGCAACCAGAGGCTGGTGGCGCCGCATCCGTCTCGGGGAGTGGGTAGAAAGGTAAAACACCCCACTCCCCGAGACGCAAGCACCGTGGCCGGTCTGGCTCGGTTGCTGATCGCGTGTAACCGCGATACTCGTGATGCATCACCAGTGTCTCATGGGGGTGTGGCAGAGAGAACAGACACCTCGGGACATCCGTCCCTCATAGGTGGATAGCGTCAACAACATGCTGCTGGCCGAGCTTGAGATCTTCCACTCTCGGCCCATTGCGCCCACACGCAGAATCTCACTTGGTCATTTGTATTTACCAGTTGACCCTGCTCCCGGATTCGGAGGCATCTTGCTTGGCGCAGTTCTCGCTGTGCACGTGAAAGATGTTGATGAAGACCTGCACGTGGACTTGCAACGACTTTTGTCCGAGATTGAGCGTGGAAGTCGCGTTGTGCAGCCACGGTTGCGTCACCGTTTCCAAGTGGATCGCCACGGACTTACGTACAGCACACACCGCATGTTGGGTGCAGGCGATTCCATCGAGTTTGAAATGAACAGCAGTGGCACACCGCTGCAACAAGTACTCGGTTCTTTGTATGCACTTGAACGTTTAGATCCACACATTCGACAGTCGCTTATCCCAGTTATGCGCCGTGCATTTACATGGCGTGGTCCAATTGGTCCATCGTTCATCTCTTATTTGGCAGGGTCGAAGTCTTCATCGGTGTCTGCATTGGCAGACCCGCGGGCGTGGGCGCTTGACATTCTCGGATTCCCTGGTGGAACTGTGAAACCCAGTAAACGAGAAATCACCGCGCGATATCGCGACCGACTTCGTGCAGTGCATCCCGACCATGGCGGCAACGAAAAAGATGCAAGCAAGTCAATTATGGATGTCACAGAAGCGCGACGCATTCTGTTGGAGGCCATGTGAGCCACATTGCTGGTGTGGTTCTGTTTCCTGGGTCCGGTTCTTCGTCAACGCACTCATCGTTGCTCGCAATGGAACACGCATTGTCGCCACTTCCCGTTTCGCGAGTTGATTTTCCCTATCGCAAAGCGGGGAAATCATTTCCCGACAAGGCTCCTGTTTTGGTGCAATGTGTGAAAGACGAAGTACGCGCATTTGCTGCTTCGTTAGGAGTGGCAACATCCTCGCTGGTAATTGGCGGACGTTCGATGGGTGGGCGCATGTGCTCTATGGCCGTTGCCGACAACAATGACCCATTAGAAGTTGCCGCACTTGTTTTGGTGTCGTACCCGCTTCATCCGCCGAAGAAGCCCAACAACTTGCGAATTGAGCACTTACCGAACATTCGCGTTCGCACCTTGTGTGTCAGTGGAACCAAAGACGATTTCGGTACACCCAACGAACTCACCACTTCATTTGCTGTTGTTCCCGCGGATGTCACGTGGAACTGGATAGAGAACGCGCGACATGAACTTGCCCGAAAAGACGAGGTTGTTGCCGAAACCGTTGCAACGTGGGTGACGTCACTTACGTAAGTGCATCTGTGGGGTTGATCTCTTCAAGTTCCCTGTGTGCAGTTTCCGGATAGCGGAACCACACAATGAGTGATGCAACGACAGGCCCAAGAACCAGCCACAACATGACTGTTCCGTAGTTCACGCCACTATCAAGTATCTGCCCGCCACCGATGAGCCCGATGCTTCCGCCGATGAGTGCAGACGTCATGATGAGCCCGCCTGCCATGCTGCGAACACTGGTGGGAAACAGTTCGCCTCGGTAGACCGCCATAGCCGGATACGAGATTCCGAATGCAAGCCCACCTGCAATTGCAACTGCCCACATGGTGGCTCCCGATGTATTGAACGACAGCGCCAACAAGAAGGCGCCAACGGGCACCATGGTGGCCCCGAGTATGCGACGACCACGTTCGTCTGCAATGTGTCCGCCCACAATGAGACCAAGTGACGCCGGTGCGCTGGTGGCAATGGTGAAGAGTGCAACAAGTGCGGCTGAGTAACCGCGATCGTCTTTCAGATAGCGATTCTGAAAAATGGATGCGGTGGCGATGTAGAGATTGGTGAGAAACACCACAGTGCAGATGCGTCCAATGTTGTGTCGTAGCGCTGCACGCGCACGTGCTCGAACGTCGGCACTGACGAGATGATGTTGTTCAAAACGCTGTGATTCTGGCAACCACTTCATGAGGGCAACAGCTACTAACAGCCATACCAAGGTGACGACGTAGATGTATCGCCAGGATGTAGCGCTGATATCGGCGAGTGGAAGTGATGCAACAGCAATTCCCGCACCAGTTCCGCTGAGCACAGCTAAGAGCCCTGTTGCATACGCACGTGAGTTACGCGGCATC
>CAIVDG010000136.1 GCA_903904615.1 uncultured Acidimicrobiaceae bacterium
GCATCAATGCACCAGCCGTTACTTCGCGCATCACATCACCCAGCGCATCATCGGGCTTCCACCTGTTGTTCACGGCTCCCATGTCGGCTTCAACAATCCCCGCCATTCCAACACGGCGATACACATCAATCAACATGGCTATCTCTACGCCATAGCCCGTCACAAAACTCAGACTCTTTGCTAGTCCAGCATCAATAGCTACCTGGCCACTCAATGGTTGGCTCAACTCCGCCAACTCTGCAGCCACCATGCGCAACAACGGCCTGCCCACTTCTTCCGTCACCCGCCCACCAGGCACCGCACGCGGCGCACCATGTTCATCAACGCGAACAAAGCCACCCTTCACAAACTGAACACCATCGCGACCAATCGGTGCTACCAAAGCCTGCACATGTGACAGCGAGATGTTGCCGAGGTCAGCGTCGAGAAACACAAACCAATCGGCGTCAACACTGCGGGTTCCACGAAACAACGAATCGCCTTTGCCCAACACCGGCCCAAGTTCAGAAAACAACGACGGCACGTGCAACACATGAATACCAGCATCGCGAGCAACATTGGCAGTGTTATCGGTAGAGCCGCCGTCAAGCACGTAGGCACTGTGCACTAGGCCGGCATCAAGTGCTTCACGAGCAACAGCGGCAGTGCGGGCTATTCCTACTTCTTCATTCAGAGCAGGAATAAGGAGAGCAATGTGCATTACGACAACGACACGTGCGCAACAAGACCATCAATAGGTCCGCGCGGATACACGCCGTATGCAGGAAGCCTGTTACGCCACTGAGATGGGCAATGTTCTGGCGCCACTTCAGACAATGGCTCCAACACAAAGCGACGTTCCGCAAAACGTGGATGCGGAACAATCAGCTCTTCAGAGTTAATGGTGACATCGTCGTAGAACAACAAGTCAAGATCCAATGTGCGAGGACCCCACCGCTCAATGCGCACGCGGTGAGCTTCTGCTTCAATCTGCAATAGTCGACGCAACATCGCATATGGGTCAAGGTCTGTGTCAATCACCGCCACCATGTTCAGGTACGGGCCTTGATTATCGGGACCACCGACTGGGTCTGTTTCAAACACTTGCGACTGTGCGACAACATTCGACAACCGCTCCAAACCAAAACGCAAATACGCGACGCGGTCGCCCAAGTTGGAACCCAACGCAACAATTGCGCGATGGCGTGCGGGGATTTTCATGTCCACACGGCTGCGCACAATACGTACAGCCGTGGAATCTAAGTTCTCCGCGATAGGTGGACGCAACTTTGTGAGTCGCACATCGGCTACTTCCACATGGTCGAACTGCAAACAGCGCTCGGCAATGCGAGCCACCAAACGCTCCAGCAACACATCGCTCGACGTTCGTACAACCTCTGACACTGCCTCGGCAATAGCGCCGTAGTTGGCGGTGTCTACCAAGTTGTCGGTCAGACCTGCCTCGGCAAGGTCTACTTCTAAGTCAATGTCCACCTGTACGGGCTGCTCGCCTTCGCGTTCATGAGGAAGAACCCCCACCAATGCCATTAAGCGCAAGCCGTTTACATAGATATGGTCGCGTGCCATGGCTCTCTGTCTATCTGACAAATCCACACTCTGACTACGGTGGGGTTATGGCCGAGCGAATTCCTTATGACGAATTCAGCATGTTTCACGAAAACGCTGCTGAATATGGCATCCCCTTTCAGCAACCCACCGTGTCGCGCGAGTTTGTTCCCATGGGAGACGGCCGCCAGTTATCCGCATTGAAGTGGGGCGTTGGCCAGCCACA
>CAIVDG010000137.1 GCA_903904615.1 uncultured Acidimicrobiaceae bacterium
CGGCAGTATGTGTGGTGAGGGTGATGAAGAAATCTACGACTCGATTTATTGGCGGCCTGCTCTCTGCCGCATTGGTCGTCAGTTTCAACTCATCCATCTCGCAAGCCGACACCTCAGATCCAAGCGATTCAACGACCACAACAAGCACGACAACGACGGTCGCACCTGAAACAACCATTGAGCTGACTACGACGACAACAACAACAACTACAACTGTTCCTCGGGTGAAGCCAAGAGTTCTCTTAGTGGGCGATTCAACGATGGCTGCAATGCGTTGGTTCAAAGACGGCAGGAAATCTTTGGCGGGCTCCACATTTATTGTTGATGTGGAGTCGTGCAGGTCTATTGGCGGTTACTCCTGCTACGGCAGAGAGTTTCGGGCTCCCTCAACTGCCTATGAAGTAGTGGAGTCGGTGAAGGGGAAGCTCGACGTAGTGGTGTTGATGGCAGGCACGCACCACAACCCTGCAACTGTTGAATCTGATCTTCGTTCATTTCGGCGAATCGTTGCGAGAAAAGGCGCCAAGCTGGTGGTCTTAACTCTTCGTGATCTGAATCGTCCGACCGCCACGATTGATGGGGTCACTCTTATTGAGCGTGTGAATGGGATGATCGAGACAATGTTCGAGACTCCGCGGTATGAGAACACGTATATTGCCGACTGGAAAGCATTTAGCCGTGGACATGACGATTGGTTTCGGTCAGATGGAATTCATCTCACCATCCGCGGCACGCTTGCCCTCGGGTGGTTTATATCGAATGTTGTTGCACATGTTGCAGAAGTGCCATGTACTTCATATGAAACGGAAGTATGCCCGAAGCCTAAATGGAAAGATTCCCGCGTGAATTGGCTGCGTCGCTTCCGCGTGCAGTACACAGAAACGCATTGCTATGAAGATGGTGGAATGCGCAGGAAGGTCTGCGAGCGCGACCGGCGACTTGGTTAACTGGGGAAGAACTCTTTGACCACAGTGTAGATTGCGTCGGCATTTGCTTGAGCTTCGCCTTCGCGTAGTCCTTTGCCAAACTCCACTAACAAACTGACGGTGTCATTTTTATTCAGTGTGTCTGCCCACATTGTTGCTGTGCCGCTATATGTGCCGCCTGCAATTTTCAGTAACGGTAAGTCAACCAACATTGCATAACGCTCACGAATATCGCCATCACGGCCAAGGCCCGGGCTGATGCGGAAATAATCTTGGTGGTACCAAACGTTGAACTGTGGCTGAATGACTTTGCCCAACTTCATCATGGCGTTTACTTCAGGTTCTGTAGCTGGGCCAGTGCCAGCCCACTGCCAGAACCCCACTTCACCAAGGGGTTTCCACCGCACGGGGAAGTTGCGGTTGAGGTCAACCTTGTTCGCGTTCTGGCGAGTCTTTAGAAAAATTCCATCAGGGTTCATCTCTGGGAGAATCCATAGGTCGACGTTTGCCGGAACGTCCATCTTCTTCAGTATGTCGGTCACAGCCAGGCCGGCGGGCTCGTCGCCGTGAATGGTGCCGACAACCAATACGCGAATGCCATTCGGGTTGCCGCGCCGAATGAAAGTGAGTGGGCGATTTTGTACGGAACGCCCGAACTCAATTTCGGTGTCATTAGGAATGGCTTCTCTGCTCGCAAAGGAAGCAAGCAGGGGAGTGGAATCTGAGTTGTCTTCAGGAATAGTGGGAATTGGCGACACTGGAGCAGTGGTGGCGGTTGTGTTTGCGGGTGTAGTGGAAGAAGTAGTTGCCGTTTCGTCGCCACCAGTGAACGTGATGAGTAGCACAATGCTGACGGCCGCAGTAGTTGCAAGAACGGCAACCTTTTTCAGGCGTAGTAAGCGAGCGCCGTCGTCAAACTCTTCTGTGTCGTTGTTGACAACCGGAATGTGTTCGGCCTGAGGAGGCTCTTCGCGAACTGGCTCAGCTACTGGTAGCGGCTGGGGCTCTGGTTCGGCAATACGTACTGGCTTGGGCGCAGGAGTTTCGCGGTGCTGAACAAATGCTGCTCTCTTGCCAGAGCGTTGCGTGTCGATCTTCCATGTGTGGCCGTGTGTGTCGGTGTACCGCAAGGCCGTTACTTCATTGCGTGCCGCACTCGCCGAGAGTTCGCCACGGTCGTACGCTGCGCAGATATCTCTGTACTTCTCATCGAGTGCATCGAGGCCAGTGGGAACCGTGCGGCGAACAGTAGACGGTGCTGGCTGGTCGTTGACTCGTACAAAGGCTGCTCGTCTGCCCGAACGCGTGGTGTCGACCTTCCAGGTGACTCCATCAACATCGGTATGACGTAGCCGCATAATGGTGGCTCGGGCCTGGGTGGAGTTCAGTTCACCTCGGTCGAAGGCTTCACAGGTATGGAGATATACCTCTTGCAGATATTCAAGTTCCTGAGGGTAGGGGCCGCTGCTCATAGTCCGATGTATCAAGGATATGCAGGGTGGGGTGCCTCGGGGCGTTCAATGTGAGTGCGCACCAGATGTTTCTTGCCGGGATGTCGTCGTTGCGTGCCCGCAATCGAGACGGTGCAACGGTGAGTTGTCTTGGCGCCCATGACATTATGAACTCATGGCTATTGAGGAAGTGAAGTGGCAAGAGCGAGTCACGCCCGAGTTGGTGCAGCAGTACAAGCGCGATGGCGTGGTGTTCATAGACCAGTTGTTGCATCCGTTGTGGTTGCA
>CAIVDG010000138.1 GCA_903904615.1 uncultured Acidimicrobiaceae bacterium
TCGTTACAAAAGGACGTTGCGCTGGTCAGCCTGATTGGACCTATTGAAATTCTCCGTCGCGCAGGAGTAGACAAGTCGAAGTTTGCCAACTTCACGCCCTACGTAGCGGCAGCTGTCATTTTCTTGTGCATCACTATTCCGCTCACGCGTACCACCGACTATTTGCTTGAACGCGAACGTCGCCGCACAACAGGAACACGGGTGCGCTCATGAAGATGTCGGTACGCAACCTCGTGAAGTCCTACGGACATCACGTAGTCCTCAACGGGATTTCTCTCGACATTGCCGAAGGAACCGTGGTGACACTCATTGGTCCCAGCGGTTCCGGCAAGAGCACGCTTTTGCGTTGCTTGAACTTGTTGGAACCAATTGACGATGGTGAGGTGTTCCTCGACGGCGAAGACATCTCGCTTCCCGGTCTTGATGCAAACCCCATTCGCCAACGCGTTGGCATGGTGTTCCAAAGTTTCAACTTGTTCCCGCACATGACCGTGATGGAGAACATCATCTTGTCCCCTACTCGTACTCGGGGTGTCACTAAGGCAGCAGCACGAACAAAAGCATTAGAACTTCTTGAACGATTCAGCCTTGCCGACAAGGCTCAGGCATACCCCGATCAGTTGTCCGGCGGACAACAACAACGTGTCGCCATTGTGCGCGCACTCGCCGTAGAACCAGAAGTGTTGTTGCTAGACGAAATCACCAGTTCTCTCGACCCTGAACTTGTGAGCGAAGTGCTTGATGTTGTGCGCGAACTAAAGGCAACCGGAATGACCATTGTGTTGGCCACACACGAGATGGGCTTTGCTCGCGACACCAGCGACTTGGTGTGTGTTCTAGACGGTGGACGCATTATTGAACAAGGGCCGCCATCTCAAGTGTTCACCGCCCCGCAATCGGAGCGTGCGCAATTGTTCCTTCAGCGAATCATCGCTTCAGGCCGGTTGTAAACGCGATTACGCGTCTGGCAAGACGTAGTCGGCGAACTGGTCGCGAAGAGTCTTCTTCGAGAACTTGCCCACCGATGTCTTTGGCACTTCGGGGATGAACACCACATCGTCCGGTAGCTGCCACTTTGCGAGGCGCGGAACCAAGTGCTCGATGACTTCTTCTTTAGTGAGAGTGTCGCCTGGCTTCACCACAACACATGCAAGCGGGCGTTCGCTCCACTTGGGGTGAGGCACTCCAATAACGGCTGCTTCGGCAATCTTTGGATGCGACATAAGTTCGTTCTCAACGTCTACGGAAGAAATCCATTCACCACCAGACTTAATGAGGTCTTTGGTGCGGTCCACCAAACGAATACGACCCTTTGCATCCACAACTGCAACGTCGCCTGTGCGCAACCAACCATCGGCAGTGAAGCTTTCGCCAGAACGTGGGTCGTTGTAATAGTTCGAAGCAATCCACGGACCTGCACACTGCAATTCACCGCTTGATTCACCGTCCCATGGCATGGGATTTGTTGTTCCTGGCTCCACCACGCGCATCTCCACACCAAATGCGATGAGACCAACAGTGGTTCGCAACTCGGCCTGCTCTTCTTGAGGAAGCAAGCGATCTGCCTTTGACAATGTGCACACTGCAGCAATAGGGCTTGTTTCTGTCATGCCCCATGCCTGCAAAATGGGCAAGCCGGTTTGTTCGCGGTATGCCTCGCTGAGTGCTTTCGGTACCGCAGACCCACCGCACGGAATGCAACGAAGCGATGACGTGTCTTTGCCCTTCAACTCGGGAAGCACTGCCATCCAGATGGTTGGAACTCCAGCAGCAACGGTGACCTTTTCGTCCACGATCAATTTCGCAACCGCAGGTCCAGACAAGTCTGGCCCTGGCATTACCAAGTCGGCGCCGGTGGCAACACCTGCATGTGCAAGACCCCATGTGTTGGCATGGAACATGGGAACAACAGGCAAGATGATGTCGGATTCACATACACCAACGGAGTCGGCAAGCATTGTTCCCATTGTGTGCAAGTAGGTGCTGCGATGGCTGTACACCACGCCCTTGGGGTTTCCAGTTGTGCCCGAGGTGTAACACATGGCCGCCGCCTGGTTTTCGTCAATGTCGGTAGGCCACTGCGCTGGCTGTGCGTTTGCCAGTAGTGCTTCGTATTCGTGAACTGTGTAGCCCGGAACAGATGTTGGCACTTCACCCTTGCCGTCGTACATAAACACCAAGTGCTTCACGGTGGTGAACGTAGACAACAGTGGCTCAATCAACGGATAGATAGATGTGTCAATGAAGATGACTTCGTCTTCGGCGTGATTCACGATGTAGGTGAGCTGTTCGGGGAACAAACGAATGTTCAGCGTGTGCGCAACACGACCACTACATGGTGCAGCGAAGTACAACTCGAGGTGGCGCTGCGTGTTCCATGCGAATGTTCCGACGCGTCCCTGCTTGGAGATGCCCAGCTGATCGAACACAGTGGCAAGACGACGAGTGCGATCTGCCCACACGCCATAGGTAGTGCGCTCTATTCCCGCTGCGGTGGCGGTCACGATGTTCTTCTCGGGGTGATACTTCTCCGCACGATCGAATAAATAGTTGATGGTCAACTGGGTTGGCTGCATCAAGCCCTTCATGGTGTCCCCTTCGGTTCGGTGGCGTCGCCACTTCGCAAACCGTAGCAAGGACCTGCCGTCACTTGGAAGGCTGAAGCCGATACGGTTCACTGAATGCGCAAGTTGCTGGTGGTCTTTACGTCGTTTTTGTTTGCCATCGGCACTATCGGCACAAACATTGGCCCCGCATTAGTAGACGACCATCCTGCGCTGGTCCTTCTTCTCAGTTCTCGAAACCGAAACCTGTTCGGATCGGTGCCGTTTATTGACCCATTGCCGTTCTTCCTCATTGGGTTTATTCGCCTCTTAGTAGCAGCAACCGCATTGTTCTTTGTGGGGCGCCTATTTGGAGAGCGCGCCTTGCGGTGGACCGAATCACAGGTGGGCGAAATGCCACGCATCTACCGATGGACCGAAGCGGCCACCATTCGCGCCGGCTGGGTTGCAGTGTTCCTCATGCCAGGGTCAAACATCGTGTGCCTCTTAGTGGGGCATCTCAAGATGGCTCCGAAGAAGTTCTTTGCATCAATCATCGCGGGAATCATTTTCCGCCTCACGGTGCTGTGGTACGGCGGGAAAGCCTTCGAAGACCAAATTCGTGCTGCCCTGGACTGGATCGACCAATACCAATGGTGGATTGTTGGCGCCCTGTTTGCCGTCACCTTCTTTCAGACCTCTCGCCGAAAGTCTCCTGGCGCCCCTGAAGCATGAGCCACTTGCGGGCGTAGGCTCTGCGCCATGGCACAAACATCATTCGGCGGCACACCCGTCAACACCGTTGGCGATCTTCCCGCACCGGGCGCATCGCTTCCCTCATTCACCCTCACCGCAGCAAACCTGCAGGACTTCAGCAATGCAGACCTCGCTGGCAAGCGCGTGGTGTTCAACATCTTCCCCAGCGTCGACACACCAACATGTGCTCAGAGCGTTCGCCGTTTCAATGAAATTGCATCATCGCTCGACAACACTGTTGTGTATTGCGTGTCGAACGACCTTCCGTTCGCACAGGGTCGCTTCTGTGGTTCAGAAGGTCTTGGCAACGTGCAGAACGCTTCTGGTTTCCGCGGCGGCTTCGGCAACGCATTCGGTGTCTTGCTGAACGAAGGTGCATTCAATGGCCTTCTTGCACGCGCTGTTGTTGTGGCAGACGAAAAGGGCAATGTTCTTCACACAGAACTTGTGTCCGACATTGCAAACGAGCCCAACTACGACGCAGCCATCAGCGCGTTGAAGTAACACTTATCGGGCGCCTACTTATCGCACCACCGATTCGGACTGAATGGCCCGTTCTGAGTACTCAGCGGCCGGAACCGGTGATTGATGACGGGAAAATCAATGCCAAACAAGCGCAACTTTGACTTAAGTCCACTCAAAGGTCAAAAGATGGATTTCTTGCGGAAACTGTCTGACCTTGGACTGATTGACGCAGGTTTTCAAGCCCATTTAAGAAACGACTTCAGTGATGAATTGCTTGAATCCCTACACGGAGCCGTAACCGACGGCGACCCATCTCACTATTTTGACGTTTGGAAATTGATTCTCGACGAAGATTTTCGTGCACCAGCTTGGTTGCTGATGTTGGTTGTTGACGGATTCAGGGAATACCCCTATGCGACATCGTTCCGCATGAAACAGATTTCAGTTGGGCATCAACGAAAATTCCGCTTTGCGAAAACTCTTGCTGAAGCAGTGCATCGTCAAGCTGACGCTCTATACAACGAAGCCCGAAAGTTTCTGGTTCAGGGAGAAGTCGATAGAGCAGTTCATCTCTTCATCCACGCGTTAGCAGAGTTCA
This sequence comes from uncultured Acidimicrobiaceae bacterium, assembly GCA_903904615.1. Taxonomy (GTDB): domain Bacteria; phylum Actinomycetota; class Acidimicrobiia; order Acidimicrobiales; family Ilumatobacteraceae; genus UBA2093. The sequence continues at coordinate 4,363 of CAIVDG010000138.1, forward strand.
GATTTGCCCTGGAGAGCAATGAACTTTCAAACGAATCAAGTCGACGAGCAGCGGGGATGTACGCCGCTGCGGTTGCCCTTACCGGCAAGTGGATATCACTTCCTGATGATCTACTATTTCGGGCCCTTGACTTTTCAAAAAAATCGGCGATTCTCGGAAACTCTGGCAGTGAATCGCTCAGATACAGGTTTGAGATTCTGCTGCAGATTTTTGACTCCACTTCGGAACCTAGTTACCTAGACGAGTGTCTCGAACTAGTGAAAGAGCATCACACAAATAATCCAGACCTCAGCGACCTGTATGCAGAAACGTTCATGAGGCGTTCAATTCTTCTTGGTAGCGACGATCGTAATCTTCGACTTGCTGAGCGTTTCATTGAAAGTCATACAGGTAGTGATCCCCTGACTCAAACACGTCTTGCCTGCCTCTCAGTAATCATCAACAGGATGAAAACAGGACAGTTTGACTTGCCAGCAACTGGAATCGCTCTACCAAACGGTTTAGCCACGGAGATCTCCCAAAATCCAAATGAACTTCGCCACGATCTCCTTAGAGATTTGGTAAGAGAACTAGAGGACCTTGCACATAGGTCAACATCGCTTTCGCCACTCTTCATGAGTGTGAACCTGCTTCGAAGCAACACGGCGTTACCATCTGGAACGAGTTCTCAGCAATTACGCGACATCTATTATGAGTGTGCAGGTCGACTTCGGTTGAAACTCCCTTACGATCGCCATTTCAAAATTGAATGGGCGCTTGCGAGTTTGCAATCAAGTCATTTCAATCGAGACCAAATGCAAGTTCGCGAAGAATTGAAAAGGATGGCTTCACTTGACCCAAGATGGGCGATGCCACACATTGCGATGGCAAAATTTCAAGAGCGACTCAACTCAGATGCGACCGAAATTGAAAGAACTTGGCAAAAGGCCGCTCAACTCTCGCTCACCTCGCAAAATCTACGCCGAGCATCCATGGGCGGACGGAGTGTCTTTGAGGTGTCCGATGCCCGCGGCATCGTAAGTGATTTATTTGTTTTCAAACCAACAACAGAAGACAATGCTGTTCAAGAACGGGACAACATATTGGCCCTCAGTCAAGTTATTGAAAGGAACCAACACGACCTTCGAGACTTTGGGCTCTCTCGGTCACTGGCAATTCTGCCGAATCCAGATCCCTCAGAACCTTATAACTCTGTTATTCACGTGCTCCAAAGACAGCGTGGGAGAACCCTTGAGCACATGGTCGGCGATGACGCAATTCGATTTGTGCCAAAGGCTGTTGAATTACTTGCACTGTTTCACAACGCAGCCGGCCCACCGACATCCAACTCAACGGGCTGGCAACCGGTCAAAAAGAAACTCAACCATTGGCTCAAGACATTTGGTGGTCCCGAATTGACAACGACCTTGCGAGCCGATTTTGAATCTACATTTCCAACTAATGCTCCCTTGGTCAAGAAGCGCGACGGACACGCAGGTAATTGGCTCGCACTCACGGATGGACGAATCGCTGCAATTGACCTCGAATCGCGAGAATATGTTCCCTTATGTCTTGACCTGGCTCAGTTAAGCGAAGACCACATGTTGATTCCTCCCAATGACGAGGGCTGGGAATTCCGCTTGAAACTACTTGAAAGATACATTTCAAGACTTTCAATAACAGTTGACAACAGCCTAGCCGAGAACTCATTCGCATGGTTCGTGTTGTTTAGAGCTTTGTTTCTAGCGACTAAGGAAACTGTCAGCAAATCCGATGCTAAGCACGCAAGACAAATTTGCGAGATGATTGCAACCCACAATGAGGAACAACGACA
>CAIVDG010000139.1 GCA_903904615.1 uncultured Acidimicrobiaceae bacterium
AAGCACAGCCCGATTACTTCACCAACGAACTCCGCCTCAGTTTGCGCACATTGCTTCAAACACGAGGACATCTCATTCTTCTGAGTTCCATGTCCACGCTCTTGGCCGGATTCACATGTCTTGCAGTGTCTGCCCATGTGTTTGGTGCACAAGGACTCACCATGTACGAAGCACTCGTTGCCTTCTCGTTAGTACGTGTGCTCATTGCGCTGTCCCCCATACCTGGTGCTGCCGGAATCGCAGAGCTCGGTCTCATCGCGCTACTCGAAAGAGCTGGCGTGTCCCTGCTTGATGCAACCGGAACAACGCTTTTGTACCGATTCCTCACATGGTTTGTTCCCATTGTTGTCGGCACCAGCTTGTGGTGGCGATACTCTCACAAACGTCAGGAGACTTCACATGGCCAGGTACATAACAACAATCAACAGCTCGAAGACACCAGAGGAAGCATTCCGCTACATGGCTGATCTGCGTAATTTTGCGCAGTGGGATCGAAACATCATCAAGGTGGAACAAATCAACGGTGATGGTCCCGGGTTACATACAGTGTTCGATATCACGGTTCGAGGTATGGGCGGTAAACCTTCAGTTCTTCGCTACACCACAGTGGAGTTCGACGAATTCACCAATGTGTTGGTGAAAGGTCGCAATACAATTTTCACATCAGTCGACCGTGTCACTGTGACTCCAACAGCCACGGGTTGCGATGTCACCTACGACGCAATTCTCACCGCGAATTGGATTGTTGCGCCAATGAACTTGGTGCTGGGTGCAGTCTTCAAAAAAGTTGGCGACTCAGCAACAAAGGGTTTGCGCAAAGTTCTGGCGTAAAACTACGGACAACCAAGTCCGTTCAACGTTGCGCATTCTCTGCACAACCATGCCTTGCCTTCTGGAGTACTCCACGCAGTCGCAAGGTGCGAGCCGCATGACATGCAGTCATGTTTCTCGCGCACCTCGGGTCGAACCTGAAACCGTGGCTGTTCTTCGTCAGTAGACATCACATGTCATCTTGTCAGAGAAACGAGGCCAACAGAAGTTCAGACACTCTGTTCAACTCGTTGGCGTCATTAGCTACGGCGGCAACATAACGGTCGGGACGCACGATTACTGCATATGCGCCTTGCACCGATTCCGGGGCAATCACGAGCTGCGCTCCAATACGTTGCAAGGTATCGGGCAACTCAATGGGTGCTTGTGTGACCACTGCAAACGACGCACCCTGCGCACGAACAGCAGACGACACGTCTGGGTGGAACCAGAACTGATGCCCCACTCGTGGATCATCGCCAAACACAATCCCTTGTTCAATGTGCGGGCTTGGACGCGTACCGCCGTAGCCGCTCTCAATGTCAACTCCGTGACTCACTCGACCACCAAGTTGATCGATGAGGCGGCCCATGTCGACAGCGTGTGCAATGGTGCTGCGAACATGCGGGGCGCGTTCAGAGGAATACGTATCGAGAATGTTGTTGGCGGCGATGCCCCGCTTAATAAAAGACAACTTCCACGCCAAGTTCAATGCATCCCGCATTCCAGAGTTCAACCCTTGCCCTGCAAACGGCGGGGTTTGATGCGCAGAATCCCCAGCAAGGAAGACATTTCCTTTTTGCATATTCGGCGCAACAACAGCATGAAAGCGATACACCGCACTGCGCACTAATCGCGCTGTGTCAGGCGAA
>CAIVDG010000140.1 GCA_903904615.1 uncultured Acidimicrobiaceae bacterium
GTCGGGTGTATCGGCAACGCCGCTCTCGTAACCAATGATTTGCTGTGTGCGCAATGCGATACGCGCAGCGTCTTCTGTGGGAAGACCAAGTGCTTCGTCGAATCCGTTGGTGTGAAGACTCTGTGTTCCACCCATGACTGCCGCAAGAGACTGAACCGCTACACGAACAACGTTGTTGAGTGGTTGCTGAGCTGTCAACGTGCTTCCGCCCGTTTGGGTGTGGAAGCGAAGCAGTTTGCTGCTTTCTTTCTTTGCACCAAAACGTTCTGTCATGATCTTGTGCCACATACGGCGACTTGCGCGGAACTTTGCCACTTCCTCGAAGAAGTTGTTGTGGCCATTCCAGAAGAAAGACAGACGCGGCGCGAAGTCGTCGACATCGAGACCAGCGTCGACCGCAGCCTGTACGTAGGCGATTGCGTTGGCCAAGGTAAATGCAATTTCTTGAACCGCAGTGCTGCCTGCTTCACGAATGTGATACCCGGAGATAGAGATGGTGTTCCACTTCGGCACATTTTTCGAGCAGTACTCAAAGATGTCGGTGATGATTCGCATGGAAGGTCGCGGTGGGTACACGTACGTACCGCGAGCGATGTATTCCTTCAGCAAGTCATTCTGAATTGTTCCGCTGATTGCTGTTGATGAAACACCTTGTTCTTCTGCAACCAATTCGTACATCAACAACAAGATGGCTGCTGTTGAGTTGATGGTCATTGATGTAGAGACCTTGTCGAGCGGTAGGTCTTTCAACAGCAATCGCATGTCGTCGAGACAGCTGATGGCAACACCCACCTTGCCCACTTCGCCTTCCGCACGTGGGTGGTCGCTGTCGTATCCCATTTGAGTGGGAAGGTCGAAAGCGCATGACAATCCGGTCTGGCCCGCCTGCAGCAGGAACTTAAAGCGTTCGTTGGTGGATTCGGCCGTACCGAAACCCGCGTACTGGCGCATGGTCCACAACTTGCCGCGGTACATGGTGGGATACACACCACGGGTGTAGGGAGCGCCACCTGGCACTCCGAGTTGGGACTCTGCATCCCACCCTGCCAAATCTGCCGCCGTGTACATCGGGGCGATTTCAATGCCGGAGTCTGTGCGCTTTACGTCTTCAGCCATAGGGGTCAATGGTACGGCGACTAGCGCCACAGCCCCTCATGGAGGGCTTACCTTGCAGCAACCAGGCTGATTTCCATGAGCCATTCGGCCCGTGCCAGGGCGGGAACCGTGACCAATGTGCTGGCCGCGCGGTGGTCCCCCATCACTTCGTCTCGAACCGCCATCACGAGTGGCAGGTCGTCGCGAAGCGAGTCACTAGCCACCACATAAGTGGTGATGCTGACAATGTCGGAGACGGACATGCCTCCTGCTCGGAGAATCTCGATGAGATTGGCCCACACCACCCGTGCCTGGCCTTCCACCGATGGTGGCACTGTTCCGTCAGGCATGGTGGGTACAACGCCCGAAGTGAAGATGAATTGAGCAGCGCCATCCACTTTCACCGCATGCGCGTACTTGGCTGCTGGTGGCGCCATGTGGTCCGGACGTATTTCGCTGATTCCCATACTGGTCATTCTGTCCTAAGGTGAGGCCATGACCATCACACCAGATGCACCACAGACAGAGACTCGAATGATCGATGGGGTTCCCCTCACTCCTAAAGAGGTCACCACCATCGGTTTCGAAGACCTTATGGCGACCCGCACTGTTGAAGAGGAGCGCCTTCACCGCAAGCAGCGCCTTGCTGGTGCATTGCGAATTTTCGGCCGATTCGGATTTGGTGAAGGCGTTGCCGGCCACATCACTGTTCGCGACCCCGAGTTCCCCGATCACTTCTGGGTCAATCCACTCGGATTGTCATTCCGTCACATGCGCGTCTCCGACCTCATCTTGGTGAACCACCACGGTGAAGTGGTGTACGGCAAGCACAGTGTGAACCGCGCTGCATACGTCTTGCACGCAGCAGTACACACCGCGCGTCCCGATGTCATCGCAGCAGCACACGCACACTCGGTGTACGGCAAGGCATTCAGCTCACTCGGTATTCCGCTCGATCCGCTCACTCAAGACTCATGTGCGTTCTACGAACAAAACGTTGTTATTGCAGATCATGGTGGAGCGGTCGTTTTTGAAGAAGCCGCAGGTCGCGATTTCGCAGAAGCATTCGGTGACTACCGCGCAGCTATTCACCAGAACCACGGACACTTCACTGTTGGAGCATCAGTTGATGAAGCCGTGTTCTGGTTCGTCTGTTTCGAACGTTGCGCACAGGCTCAACTAGCAGCAATGGCCGCTGGCACTCCGAAGCACATTCCGCACGAATCTGCTGTGTACACACGCGAGAACGCTGGAAGCGCAATTACTGGTTGGATGCATTTCCAGCCCTTGTGGCAAGAAATCTGCCAAACAGATCCAGATCTTTTCGACTAACACCGAGTGACTTCTCACTCTTCGGAAATTTCTCGTTCCGAACGCCTCTTCGACACTGCACCGCCAGAAGTTTTCTTCGTGTTGTCTGCGGCAGCGCAGTACACAGGTGCAGTCATCGCAGTAAACCTGTTCGACCAAATGTCCCCAGCAACCATTGCGTGGATACGTGTGCTCAGTGCCGGACTTGTTCTGTCTGCATTGTCTGTTCGCAGAAGCCACGCACGGTGGACCCGCCACGATCTGATGTGGGCTGCAGCATTCGGAACTGCGACCGCGTTCATGAACATGTTCTTCTATTTAGCGATTGATCACTTACCTCTCGGTAAAGGCGTCACAATCGAATTCATCGGCCCTATTGCAGTTGCTGCATTTATGACTCGATCACTTCGCAACACGTATGCGCTCTTGCTCGCCACAGTGGGCGTCGTGGTTCTTGGTGGCGTCGAACTTGGCAATGAACCACTCGGCCTCGTTTTCATTCTCGCTGCGTCTGCAATGTGGGCCGCATACATTGTGATTGGGTCGCGTGTTGCCATGGCAGACCGTGGCGTTGCCGGTTTAGGAATTGGGCTCATCGCTGGCGGCATTCTCATTACCCCGTTCGCATCAACCGATGCATCCGTTGCATTCAACACTCCATCTCTCTTCTTCGGATGTGTTGTGGTGGGGTTGCTCTCCAACGTCATCGGCTACGGAATAGATCAGTCAACTCTTCGACGTATTCCTATTCGTCGTTTCTCCGTCATGCTCGCGTTACTTCCCGTTACCGCAGCCGTCTTCGGATTTCTCTTTCTGAATCAAACCCCCACCGCTGTAGACCTTGTGGGAATGGCATTTGTACTCGTTGGTGTTGGA
>CAIVDG010000141.1 GCA_903904615.1 uncultured Acidimicrobiaceae bacterium
CTTGAACAACGCGAAAGCACATGCACCACATGTTCAGTTGGCTGTCGAACAGTTGTGCAATCAAGTCGTGACGAACTGCTTCGTTACCAAGGTGTTGACAGCGATCCTGTGAACTGGGGTTGGTTGTGCGACCGCGGTCGTTTCAACTTCCAGTCTGTTAACTCTGAAGACCGTCTTGAACACCCACTCGTGAAGTCGGGTGATTCGTTTGCACAGACATCATGGTCCGAAGCAATGGACAGCATCGCGCGCACACTTCGCCACGCGTCGCCTGGCTCCGTTGCCATTCTTGGCGGTGCACGCGGAACTAATGAAGATGCGTTTTTGTGGGCGCAGTTGGCCGATGCAATCGGTGTCTCGCTGCGCGACGCACAACTCGACGACGGCTTACCCACCGACATCTTTAGCTATCCGCAAGCAACAATCGATTCGGCTTGCGCAGGCGGAACAGTCATCTTGCTTGCACCCGACTTGAAAGAAGAACTTCCTGTTCTTCACATTCGCTTACGTGATGCTGCCGAGAAGAAGCGCATTCGCATCATTGAAGTGTCGGCAACTGAGACCGGACTTACCAAGAATGCATGGCGTTCTGTTCGTGCAGAATCGGGAACAACATCATCAGTTGTTCAGTCGTTACTGGCCGATGCACAAGTCGCCGCACAATTGTCGTCGGGGCCTGTAGTTGTTGTCGCCGGTCGCGGCAACTTGGCTGAGTCTGCTGCCCACACACTGTCTGCAGTCGATGCAGTCATCAACGCAGTTCCTTCAGCAACAGTGCTTCCTGTATTGCGTCGCGGAAATGTTCGCGGTGCATTGTCGGTTGGCCTTGCTCCTCGCGGTGGTTCCGATGCCGCGGCAATTTTGGAAGCATCAGCAAATGGTCGGGTTGAATGCCTCATCTTGCTTGGTGCAGACCCACTCAGCGATGTACCCGATGCCGATCTCGCACGTCGTGGAATTGCCGGAGCAAAGTGCGTTGTTGCACTCGATACATTCCTTACGCCGTCTGCTGCACACGCAGACATTGTGTTGCCTGTGGCGGCATATGGCGAAAAAGATGGCACAACAATGAATCTTGAAGGTCGCGTGACGAACGTGGTGCAGAAGATCACTGCCCGCGGCACATCACGCGCCGACTGGATGATCGCCGCCGAACTTGCCGACTCGCTTGGTCATGATCTTGCAGTCACCACTTTGGCCGACGTACAAAAGAAGATGGCGTCAACAGTTCCTGGCTTCGGTTCAACCACAACATCGGTTGCCATCAAGCGAGACGGAGTGGTTGTTTCGGTGTCATCGCCTGTTCGTACACCACTCGCTGTAGCGCCTGCTGCTCCTCGTAACTCCTACGAGTTCCGTGTTGCAATGGGACGCAAGTTGTACGACAAAGCAGTGGGCACTGCAACAAGTCCAGCATTGTCCAACCTTGCTACTGGCGCGTGCGTCACCATTAACCCGCTCGACCTCGAGCGTGTTGGTGCTGCGGTCGGAAGCAATGTTCGTATTTCAAACGCACACAGTTCTGTTGTCCTGCCAGTTTTTGTTTCCGAGTCAGTGCCGCGCGGAACAGCAATAGTTCCGTTCAACCAACCAGGTGCAGACATTCGCGAATTGGTACGTCGTAACGAGTCCGTGATTGATGTGAGAATCGAGTCCGTCTCATGATTTCTTTGATTGCTGTCGATCCACTTCTTGAAGGTGGGCTTCTGTGGACTCCACTGTTCATTGTCTTGTTGAAGGTTCTCATTGTTTTTGTGGTGGGTCTTGTGGCCACCATGCTCATGGTGTGGTTTGAGCGCAAAGTCATTGCGGGCATGCAAAACCGTGTTGGTCCCAACAAAGCAGGTCCATGGGGACTTCTGCAAACATTGGCCGACGGAACAAAGTTGTTCTTCAAAGAAGATCTTCTGCCGGAGCGCTCCGATCGACTTGTCTTTCGTCTTGCTCCGTATTTGGCGTTAGTGCCTGCGTTCTTGGCGTTTGCCATCATTCCGCTCGGCGGCGATTTCCGTGATGGTAAGGGCGGCCTCGTCACGCTGTTCGGGCACGAAACGCGTTTGCAATTGGCCGACCCACCAATTGGTGTGCTGTTCGCGTTGGCCATCTCGTCAATTGCTGTTTACGGAATCATGCTCGCTGGCTGGTCAAGTGGTTCGAAGTACCCGTTGCTGGGTTCAGTTCGTGCGTCCGCACAGATGGTGTCCTATGAAGCTGCACTTGGTTTGTCTCTCGGTGCAGTACTTCTTGTCTCAGGAACTTTGTCCACCGCCGGAATTGTGGACATGCAATCAAGTCTTGGTAACTGGAACTTTGTTGCCACCGGATTTGTTCCGTTCTTCATTTTCCTTATTGCCGCAACGGCGGAATTGAATCGTCCGCCATTTGACTTGGTGGAAGCAGAACAAGAACTAGTTGGCGGATTCAATACCGAGTATTCATCGATTCGATTCGCTCTGTTCTTCCTTGCGGAATTCATGAACACCATCACAATGTCGGCCCTCATTGTCACATTGTTCTTTGGTGGACCTCAGCCCATCAGCATTGGTAACACCACTCTCGACATCCCGCTTCTGCCGAATGCACTTGAAGGAACCGTGTGGCTGTTGTTAAAGGTTCTTGTGTTCCTCTATATCTACGTGTGGTTCCGCGCAACTTTGCCGCGTTTCCGCTACGACCAACTTATGGACCTTGGATGGCGCATTCTCATTCCTGCATCGCTCGGATGGTTCATGTTGCTGGCTGCTCAACGTGTGGGTCGTGATGCCGGTTGGGATCAGGCAGTTGTCACCATCGTGTCGGCCATTGTTCTCATTGTTGGATACGCATTGCTGCAAGCGGCTCACGTAGTCAGCCGACGCAATCGCGAGAAGAACGGAGCGAGCTTCTAATGGGTTACTTCGGTGGATTCCTCGTCACTATGCGTCAGCATGGTGCAAAGAACAAGGTCACAACGGAATACTCGGGCGGTCGCGTCTTCAAGCGCAAGAACCGTGACGAGCACGACGAGAAGATCGAGAAGCCAGAGCGTCTGCACGGCCGCCATGTTCTGAACCGTTATGAAGACGGAATGGAGAAGTGCATTGGTTGCGAGCTGTGCGCTGGTGTGTGTCCGGCAAAGTGCATCTACGTTCGTGGTGCCGATAACGATCCCGACAATCCAACATCTCCAGGTGAGCGATTCGGATTTGTCTACGAGATCAACTACCTGCGTTGCATACACTGCGATTTGTGCGTCGAGGCGTGTCCTACCGAGGCCATTACTGAAACAAAATTGTTTGAATTCTCATTCACC
>CAIVDG010000142.1 GCA_903904615.1 uncultured Acidimicrobiaceae bacterium
CAGGGAACGCACAATCTCTCGTCTGTCGGTGCTTGTCGTTGTGGCGAGCACCCTGCTCGGATTGCTCACCGTGCGCTTGTGGTTCTTGCAAGCCGTCGATGCTCCATCATTAGAAGTGAAGGTGCGTGAAGTGCGCACCAGAACAATCAAAATCTCTCCCGAGCGTGGCCGCATTTTTGATGTGAAAGGTCGCATCGTTGCAGATAATGAACGACTTCTCACTCTCACAATTGAGCGCGCAGTTATTGCGAAGCCACTAGCCAGACAACAAATGTGGAATCGATTGTCTGGCGCACTGAACATGACGGTCACACAACTAGAAGATCGCTTCGTGTCAAAACGGTATGACCAGTTGCAACCATTGCCTCTGAAGGAAGACATTTCAGAAGATCTTGCTGTGTACATTCGCGAAAGAAGCGAGGACTATCCCGGAGTCGATGTTCGTGAAGAGTGGAGACGCGAATATCCGTTTGCGCCAGTTGCAAGTCACGTTGTTGGTTTCTTGGGTGCAATTCCGGCCGGTGAAAAGTCTGAGAGTTACTACAGAACTTTGGGCTACGACCCCGATGCACGCGTTGGCCAGTTCGGTGTTGAACAAACGTATGAAGCCGTTCTTCGTGGAACACCTGGCTATGTGAAGTACGAGGTGGACTCGCGTGGTCGCTTCCTGCGACAACTGGAGAGAAAAGAAGCGATTCCCGGCAACGACCTTCAGCTCACCATCGACCTCGAGATGCAGCAGTTCACTGAACAAGCACTTCAGCAGGAAGTTCTGATGCGCCGACGCACCGAGGCACCCACAGTTCTTTCATTTGGTGAACCCGACCCGCGTTATCCCGAGGTGAACTACTACAAGGCGCCCGCTGGGTCCAGTGTGCTGTTGAATCACGACACTGGCGAGATTGCGGCTATGGCTAGTTATCCAAACTTTGATAATCGCTGGTTTAACGCAGGAATCACGTCGGAAAAGTTCAATCAGTTATTCCCAAAGTCCGATGATCCAGACATGTCTATTTTGGTGAATCGTGCAATTTCTGGTCGTTACAACCTGGGTTCCACGTTTAAGCCTTTTGTTGCTTTTGCTGCGTTGAATACCGGTCAATTACCAAATGGCACCGAGTACACGCTTCGGGACCAGGGCACGTACAAACTGGCAAGTATTCCCGATGAGCGCTGTCAATTGAATGTGAAGTGTGTGTTCAAGAATGCCAACTGTGGCAATGGTGCACCGTGTAAGTACGGACGCATCAATGTCGTTACTGCCCTTGCCGTTTCATCAGACGTGTTCTTCTACAAAATTGGTGAGCAGATTTTTACCGAGCGTGGAAATAGGCCTGTTCTCGAAGAGCAGGTTCGCCTGTTTGGTTTTGGTTCTCCCACAGAAATCGATTTGCCGTACGAGTTCATCGGTACCGTGCCAAATCGTGCACTGAAAAAACAACTGGCGGCATCTGGTGCAATTGCGAAGGAAGAGGGCAAGGGGTACTACGTCGGTGACAACGTGCAGTTAGCAATTGGTCAGGGATTGCTGTCGGCTTCTCCGCTACAACTTGCTGTTGCCTATGGAGCATTGGGTAACGGCGGGAAAGTTGTGCGTCCACGCGTCGTGAAGGCCATTTGGGCGCCTGGCACACCCAATGGCAAATCCAATCGGGTGAACCTAGAAGAAGGTGTGGTGGTGCAAGATTTCAGTGCGCCACAAATTATTCGCGACATTGGAATTCGTCCTGAAGTGCTTAACCCAATTGTGCGCGGGCTCACACGCGTGATTACGGGCCCTGGCGTCACTTCCGACATTTATCACTCCACTACTGGAGAGAAACTTTTCCGATCATTCCCGAAGCGCGCATTGCCGCTTGCTGGGAAAACAGGAACCGCCCAGGGTGCGGGGAACTTGCCGTGGAACGACTCTTCGGCATTTGCTGCATTTAGTAAGAACCCGAAGTATCCGTACACCGCCTCTGCGTATTTGGAAAAGAGTGGTTTCGGTTCGCGCGCAGCAGCGCCTGTAGTGAAGTGCATGTTCACTGCGCTCATCAAGAAGATTCAAGTGGCTCCCGCTGTTCCGTCCGATCCGTTAGATCCAAACAGCTTTGAAGTAGCAGCGCCGCAGTCATTGCCTAACCCGCTGTGTCTTGTTGGTACCGGAAGCTCGGTACGTGACTGATGACTGGCACACTCTTCACGCGTCGCCCAAACTCGGGCCTCGGAAAAATCCGCCGCAGTTTCGCCGACCCCACCCGCACCATTGACTGGGTTCTTATGGCTGCGGTGGGGGCTCTCACCATCATTGGTGCTTTCATGATTTATTCCGCAACGCGACCACGTCTGTTGAATAGGGGAGCTGACCCATTTCAGTTTGTTCAACGACAAATCATTTTTGTGATCATTGCAATTGTTGTGATGGCGGTGGTGATGTGGATGGACTATGTGCAGTTGCGGGGCAGTGCAGAACTGTTTTATGCCATCACAATTGTGTTGCTGATTCTTTTGTTTGTCGCTGGTTCCGTTACCGGAGGCGCACGTCTGTCATTCGACGTGGGTCCCATTGCTGTTCAGCCATCAGAGATTGGGAAAGTGACAACCTTGCTTCTGTTGGCAGGGTTCTTGGCTGAAGATGACGGCAATACGGTTCGATACGAACGCTTTATCCAGTCATTGTTCATTGTCGGTGCTCCCGTTGCGCTCGTCGCCATTCAGCCAGACCTTGGGTCGGCATCAGTATTCGTTGCATGTGCCATGGGTGTGTTGTTGGTGGCCGGAGCAGACATCAAGTACATCATCCTCATTACGTCACTTGCCATCGTGTCTGTCATTGCTGGAGTTATCTCTGGTGTGGTGAAGGATTACCAGTTGCGCCGCATCACCGGTTTCCTGAACCAGAACTCAGACTCAGCTGCGCTTCAAACTTTGGTCACGCAGGTTCGTTTCGCCAAGAGAGCAGTCGCCACCGGTGGATTCTTCGGCAAGGGCTACCTGAACGGCCCCCTTACCAACGGCGCTTTCATCCCCGTTCAGTCCACCGACTTTGTGTTCTCGGCAGTGGGGGAGCAGTTCGGAATGCTCGGCTCCGGGATTGTTCTCGGCCTCTTTGGGGTGGTGCTGTGGCGCATTTATCGAATTGCCCGCATTGCCCAAGACCGCCTGGGCTTCCTCATTTGTGCCGGAGTCTTCACCATGATTTTGTGGCAGGCCTTCCAGAACATCGGCATGACCATGGGCATCACCCCCGTATCCGGAGTGCCGTTGCCCTTTGTGTCGTATGGGGGGTCCCACACAGTGGCCTTCGCCATCATGATTGGGCTGGTGCAGAGTGTCCACATGCGCCGTTTCCGCTAACACTCGCGGGTAACCTATTTGACAGGCCGATAGGGCCGGTGGCGCCAGAATTGTGGCTGCCCCTGCGCCCCATGGCGCGCCTTGTGCGCGACGTGAGAGAGGAAAATTTCATGGACAGCAACGGTTCTGCCGAATCAACGGCAGCCGATCAGACACAGTCGTCATCACCCCGCGACGGTTCACAAGCGTCTCGCCCAGACGGTCAAGGTGGCCCAAAGAAGCGCCGTCGTGGATCTCGCGGTGGGAAAAATCGCCGCAAGCCAGGCGAAGGCCCGTCAGCGTCAACCTCTGATTCCTCGGCACCAGCAGGTCCTCCACCTAACCCCGCTCGCAAGCCCCAAATTGGCGACACTCGTCCAGCGCCGGCTGCGGCTCCAGCAGCTCAGCAGGAAAAGTCTGGCGACAGCGCCAATAACAAGAAGAAGCGTCGTCGCGGTGGGCGCGGTCGATCACGTTCGGGTGGCCAGGGGTCAGGTCGTGACTCAGTCGACATCGATGCGGAAATCATCGAACGCCGTCGTGGCCGTGAACGCAATGGGCGTCCAGTGGGTCGCTATCTCATGTGTGTCCAGGTGCGTGAGGGCGTCACTCAAGTTGCTGTCATGGAAGGTCGCTCACTCATTGAGCACTATGTCAGTCGTCCAGCCGACGATGTAGGTCAAATTCACGGAAACATCTACATGGGTCGCGTGCAAAACGTTCTTCCAGGTATGGAAGCGGCCTTCGTCGACATCGCAACCCCTAAGAATGCCGTGTTGTACCGCGGTGACGTTCAGTTCGATGGGGAAGACGTCGACACCAAGGACACTGCTCGTATCGAACACATTCTTCGCTCGCGTCAAATGATTCTGTGCCAAGTCACGAAGAACCCCATCGGCGCAAAGGGTGCACGACTCACGCAAGAAGTGTCCATCCCCGGTCGCTTCGTGGTTCTCATTCCAAACTCAAAGACCTACGGCATCTCTAAGCGTCTCGAGGATTCCGAGCGCCGCCGTTTGCGCAACATTCTCGATCGCGTGAAGCCAGCGGAACACGGTGTCATTGTTCGTACGGCCGCCGAACACGCAACCGAACACGAACTCACTGCAGACATGACTCGTCTGTTGGAAGAGTGGGCATCGATTGAAGAAGCAGCAAAGGCAGCCACAGGTCCGCAGTTGTTGTATCGCGAGCCCGAACTAGCGGTGCGAGTCATTCGTGAAGAATTCAACGCTGATTATCGCGGAGTACTCATTGATGATCGCCGTCTCTATGAAGATGTGCGTAGCTACATTCAGGCGTTCAACCCAGAACTAGCCGATCGCGTGGAATACTTCGACCGCGATGCGGAGCCGTTGTCACTGTTTGAGACGCAACACGTTCACGAGCAGTTGCACAAGGCGCTCGATCGCAAGGTGTGGTTGCCGTCTGGTGGCTCGCTCATCATCGAGCACACCGAAGCACTCACCGTTATCGACGTGAACACCGGCAAGAACGTCGGCACATCCAACCTTGAACAA
>CAIVDG010000143.1 GCA_903904615.1 uncultured Acidimicrobiaceae bacterium
CCATTGACATCGTCGATCCTTTGTATTTGGGACTCAACAACTTCCCTGGCGCTGATCTGTTTCTCTCGCACTAATCGGCGAACATCGCCACCACTCATAAACCATGGCTGGCTGCTTTCATCACGATGTTGCATGACAAGTTCCCTTCCACAGCACAACAGTCAGCCCCAGTTTGATTCTGAGTGCGCAGCTTTCCACTATCGGAAGCTGGAAGAGAAAATTATTTCTCTGAAGTGCGAATTGAATCCAAGATCTCTGCGACGCGGAGAGAACTTGATGCGGGGAAGACTTCTGCGCTTTCACCACGAATAGCCGCACTAACATCTTGCACCATCAACGAAAAAGCATCATCAGGAGCGAAAGTCTCCAGTGTGTCACCAATCAACAACGTGGCGTCTTGCTTCCACAGCGTGAAAGCTTCACCATCACCAGTGCGCAACACAGCTCTGCGGTCCTGAACAAACAGCCCCAAATTGCACTCGTCGCTCACTGACAGTCGATGGCGAAGGCACATACGTCATTGATTTCAAGGGAAGAGTTACCTTCACGCCAGAACCCGATTTTGTCGGCAAGGCGACCCGTGTGAAGTATCAAGTAACGGACACTGGCGGACGTGTTGTCGCGGCACACATCAACATCACTGTCTCAGGTGGTGTCCTTCCTAATTCGGGTACAAATTCGCAAATGATTCTCTTCTTAGCCTTGTTACTGATTTCTCTAGGAGCAACTCTGAGTTCCAAACAACGGGCTAGACGTTGGTTGACGTAAGCCAAAGACGTCATTGAGATCTCACTCTGACGGTCAGGGTTTTTGATTTGGTTGCCAGGTAATGGGTGAAGACACCATTACCTTGTTTCCAGTCTTTGTTGCACTACTCGCCTTCTGATGCGACGCACAAAAGTACGCGGACAACGAAAGTAATGCCGTATACAAATAACTTTTGTGGAGCCCCAACAAATAGGGACTTTCATTTCAATTGTTATGTTCACCTGAACCGCACAATGCCTATGTGAACAAAAAGTCCTTCGTTCTTCTCATAAGTGCCTTATCCATCATTGGACTCGCTCTAGCGACACCAAATACTGCATACTCAGCAACTTGTTCGCGCACAACCATTCCACTCAGCTCTGCCATCGCAACTGGCCCAATTCCGATATCGGTTGGCCTGAAGTATTTCCCCGTCAACAACCAATCGCCGTTCGTCACTGGCATGCGAATTCGGGTTGTTACTGGCGGAACTGTTCAAGGAACAAAATACGTTGAAGGTCGAGTGGGAAGTATCTCAAATTGCAACATTGCACTTCTCGTAGATCGTCTCTCGGGTAGCGGAACCCTCGTGAATGCACGATTCACAGTTGCAGGAGAGATTGGCGCCCAAGGACCAACTGGTCTTACCGGACCCATTGGTCCTGCAGGACCTCAAGGAATTCAAGGTGTGCAAGGAGTTCCTGGTACCAATGGACTCAATGGTCAAAATGGCCAGAACGGAATCAATGGATTAGTTCCTGCGTACGGATCTTTCCGAGATACCACCACGCAACAAGTGGATTCAGTGAACACACCAAAAGCAATGACTTTCAATCAAATCACACCAGGCGTGAATGGTGTGTCCGCCAGTGGCGTCTCGGTGGAGTTCGGCTCTCACATTGTTGTTGCCCGAACCGGGACATACAACGTCCGGTTCTCTGCACAGTTGACAAAAACAGATTCTGGAAATGACACCATGGATATCTGGCTTCGCAAGAATGGGGCGGATGTTGCACTTTCTAATTCGGAGATCACAATTTCTACATCACTTCATCAAGTAGCAACTTCCAACTACATCATTGACCTCGCGGCTGGTGACTACATTGAACTGATGTATTCCTCAGCCGATATTGCCACACGAATAGAAGCCATTGCCCCGCAGACAAATCCGGTCCGCCCTGCAGCCCCATCAATCACTGTGGCCATCGCCCAAGTGCAATAAGGAGACCCCTCGATTGGACGTCGACAGATGTCTGATGAGCACCCCATTCCGGGCGCAATGCTGCGTTCAGTCAACATCAATTATCTGTCTAGATCTAATTCTGGAAATCGATACACAACGTCGTCGAAGGAGTCAGTTGCAAAGAAATACAGCAGGCGTAGAACTTCGTCACCGGTGTTCACGGCCATATGTTCAATGTTTCCATGAATGAAAACTGAGTCTCCAGCCGACACCTCGGTGGACTCCCCTTCTATGACCACTTCGCCCCGGCCCGACAAAAAGACATACACCTCTGCTTGTTCATGAAGATGCCCACGAGCGGGTCGCGGCGCACCGACGGGAATGTCGGCAATCCCCACGGTTAACCCCTGGGTCTGTGTTCTGTCCGAGCTGAAGAGCGTCCACCAATCGACATGGCCGGACACTGGATCGCGCCACGACTCTGTCTCGCAGTCTTCTCTTCGGCGGAATACGGCTTTGTGTGTCCCCATGGAAAGAACACTAATTCAGGAGTCACAACCCGCTTCCGCCCAGAAAGCGCAATACTCATACTCGATGCAGACCCAGCACGAATCACGACCAACGGTATGGGTCTTTGGAGATCAACTGAATCGGCGCATCGGCGCGCTTTCGTCCGCCACGCCTGAGACTCACCGAATTCTCATCGTTGAGTCTGCGGGGAAGATTTCCTCTCGTCCGTGGCATGTTCAACGCGCTCATTTTCTCATTACTTCTATGCGTCGATTCGCAAACCAGTTACGTAATGAAGGTTTCGATGTTGACTACCGTCGTGCCGCATCCATGCGTGCAGGAGTAGCCGCGCATGTCGCGGAATTCAAGCCCAGCCACATTGAAGTCACCGAGCCAAATAGTTACGTGGCACGACAACTGGTTACATCACTTGGTTGTTTGGTGGTTCGTTCTAACCAATTCCTCTGCCACCCCGATGAGTTCACTGAATTCACTGCGGGCAAGAAATCTTTCAAAATGGAGGACTTCTACAGGTGGCAACGCAAGAGGTTGAACTATCTCATGGATGGCAACCAACCAATTGATGGTCGATGGAACTTTGATGAAGAGAATCGCCTTCCCCCACCAAAGACCGACCATGATCGCTGGGCCACACCAAAGCTAACGCCACTCGACGATATTGATCAGCAAGTTCTTGCTGATCTACCGCCAAATGTGTGGGGTCACAAACCAACAGGCGTCTGGGCCACCACACGCACCGGTGCACTGCAACGCCTCGAGTACTTCGTAGAGCATCTGTTACCGGTCTTTGGTGAACACGAAGACGCAATGCTGGAATCCAACTGGCATCTTGCGCATTCATTGTTGTCTCCGTACCTCAACAACGGGTTGCTGATGCCGGGCGAAGTTCTCGATGCGGCAGTCACTACCTTCAACGCAGGCAAGGTTCCCATCAACAGTGCGGAAGGTTTCATTCGACAGATTCTCGGATGGCGCGAATACATCTGGAATTTTTATTGGCAATACATGCCCGAATACGCGGAACGCAATCACTTGGGCGCGAATCGCGATCTTCCTCCCCTCTTTACGAATCCAAACGCAACGTCCATGAAATGTCTCAGCACTGTTCTTCGCGGAGTTGAACAGCATGCATACTCGCATCACATTGAACGCTTAATGGTTCTTGGCAACTTTGCCCTTATTGCAGGAATAAACCCACAGCAATTCACTACGTGGATGTGGAATAGCTACATAGATGCAGCCGAATGGGTGATGGTGCCGAACGTTGTGGGCATGTCGTTATATGCAGACGGTGGTGTGTTGGCGACAAAGCCATACGCCAGTGGTGGTGCCTACATCGACCGAATGAGTAATCACTGCAAGGGGTGCGCGTATGACCGCAAGAAACGCACTGGTGACGACGCCTGCCCCTTTACAAATCTGTATTGGGACTTCATGTTGCGTCACCAAGAGACGTTTGTGAAGAACCCACGTGTGGCTCGACAAGTACGTGCGGCTCAACAATTGTCAGACGTAGGCGATGTGCGAGCGACCGCACAATCGATTTTGCTCCGATTAGAAAAGGGAACTCTGTAGTAGCTGTCTAGCCACGCCCCACGAAACCACCGGGAATTGTGGCGGTTGCTACGTCACGAATGGCACGTGGCCCCAAGTGTGAACGCAAAACCAAGAGAGCTGCGTCAGCTTTTGTTTCACCTGCACGCTGCAGCACATCGAGGTCGGTCATGGTGTCCTGAAGTGCAAAACCTAAGGCACGATGTGCGTCACGGACGGGAGATGGATCAATCGGCACGGGAACATCGGCCAGTTTTCCAAGAGTGGCTGCACGCTCGTGAATTCGATTGGCTTCAGGTCCGCTGACTCCATCCAAAGTTGTAGCAATGTCGCGCAACACCTGTGTCATTGCGTTGTGCTCGTCTGCCACATACATGTCGTACACAGGAAGTGTTTGGCGTAATTGCTGAATGAGCGATTGCATCATGAGTGCCGTCGCTTGCGCCTTCGGATTAGACAGTGCTGGAAGAAGTTCTTCTGAAATTGCAATCATGAATCCTTCGAGCATTTCGTCAATTGTTGGACTTGTGTTCATGCTGTTGCTCCTGGGTAACCCATGAGTTGTGCCATTGCAGGAAACGCTGGCGCACTCGACTGAATGAGATAGAGGTGAAGAAGTTGCGTGTGTTCGCGTGAGATTCGACGTGCCACTGCTGCCTGAACAGGAACAGCAATATTTGCGGTACCAAAAAGCGTGAAATACCCCAACTCTTCAGGTGTGATGTCGTTGCCCGTCAGTTTGTTGTAATAGGCGAGAAAACCGCCTTCTTTCTTCGGATAGCTCATGACCTGAGTGTTGCTGAGAATGTCCATCAAGACCATCCACCCCAGGTCTTCACGCGGGTCACCAATGCGACTGTTTTCCCAGTCGATGAGTGCTGTGACTTTTCCATCTGCGAACAAGAAGTTGGCTGGGTTGAAGTCACCGTGAACGAGCCCCAACTTCACAGGCCGCGGCTTATGACGACGCAACGTATAAAACGTGTCGAGCAAC
>CAIVDG010000144.1 GCA_903904615.1 uncultured Acidimicrobiaceae bacterium
TGCAAACGCGTTGAGGTCTTCGGAGTCAGCTACAGAGAGAACAAAGCGACCAGGCGGTATGTGGTTTGCTTGTGCAACGACATGCCACGCACGTTGCAGTGAGTCATTCTCTTGTCGAGTTGGTGTGCGTGCTCCGAGAAGCCGCATGAGGACAAGTCTTTGCACGGGTCGCAGAAACAGACTGCCGCCCAACAAGAACCACACGCCCGCAAACACCACAAACGAAACGTTGACAAACAGCTGCGTAACCCACCAGAAGGCGGCAACAGCAACAAGCCACGCCGGAATGAGGGCGACAACGGGGGCGATGGCAGCGATTGCATAACCGTCAATGCGTCGTTGGCGCTGAAGACGGTCGGAGCGAGGCATGGCTCTCTAGTCCACCAGTAACTGACCGTATGGTCAATGACCCTGTTTCGGGCTCCTCAAGCGACTCACATACACTCACTAACAGATCGTTTTCTTGAAGGAGTCCCCGATGCCCGCACCAACCATTCCCGGAGCAGAACCGTTTTCTCACGTTGGCACTGGCGACGCTGGTGTTCTTGTGCTTCATGGCTTTACGGGTAACCCTGGGTCCATGCGCGGACTTGCCGAGGCATGTGCCGCGGCTGGTTTCCACGTAGAGCTTCCACAGTTGGCAGGTCACGGCACCGCTATGGAAGACATGATTCCTACTCGCTGGGCCCATTGGAGCGCAGATGCAGACGCCGCGTACGCCACGTTGGCCAAGCGCGCATCGAAGATTGTGGTGATGGGGCTCTCTATGGGTGGTGCTCTCACGTTGTGGGTAGGCGCCGAGCATCCCGAAGTACTCGGATTGGTGTGCGTGAACCCAGCTACTCAGCCCCAACCTGCAGAGGTGTTGGGAATGTTGCGTGACATGGTTGTCAGCGGAGCAGAAGTGATGGACGGAATTGGTTCCGACATTGCTGAACCTGGTGTGGTGGAAACCGCATATTCCGGAACACCACTTGCTGCACTTCTGTCGTTCCAAGAAGACGGACTCGTTCCGTTGGCTCAGCGTTACTCGTCAATGAAGATGCCGTTGTTGTTGTTCACATCTGTTCAAGACCATGTGGTGAATCCGAGTGACAGCGATGCATTGGCTGCGAGTTACGGGGGATCCGTGGAACGCGTGATGTTGGAACGTAGTTATCACGTTGCCACACAAGACTTCGACAAGGGAATCATCTTTGAGGGCGCGGTTGCATTCGCGAATCGCATTACTGCGTAATGCTCACACTCGCTGCATCAGTAATTCTGTCGTCCATACCGAGCCCATCAAGTGGGTCGTTGTCTATTGGTCCGTTGCGACTCAATGCATACGGGCTCATGATTGCAATCGGCGTCATCGTTGCCGTGCGAATTGCAGGTCGACGCGCCGAAAAATTTGGTGTTGCAACCATGGAGGACTTTTCTTCCATTGCAACATGGGCAGTGCCTGCAGGAATTATTGGTGGCCGTGCGTATCACGTCATCACTGACGTGCAGTTATTTCGTGACAACTGGATAGATGCATTCAAAATTTGGCAGGGCGGCTTAGGAATTTGGGGCGGAGTCTTCGTTGGGGTTCTCGTGGGGTATTGGCGTGCCAAGGTTCGCGGACTCGATGCGTGGTGGATTCTGTCGTGTGCCGCTCCAGCAATTCCTGTTGCGCAAGCAATTGGCCGTTGGGGAAACTGGTGGAACCAGGAACTCTTCGGCCGTCCAACAGATCTGCCATGGGCGTTGAGCGTGTCAAACGGAACGGCAATCAAGGCGGGGTATCCGGTGGGCACCACATTCCACCCCACGTTTCTGTACGAATCACTCGCGTGTCTTGCGCTATCAGCACTGCTGCTTGTTGTGGAGAGGCGTTTTTCGCCCGCACGCGGTCGGCTAATTGCTTGGTACGCGGCGGGGTACACCATCTTCCGTTTCTTCATCGAGGGCCTTCGTGTCGATTCGGCACACAGCGCTGGCGGGCTCCGACTGAACCAGTGGGTGTCCTTGGTGGTCTTTTCTGCAGCCGTCGGCTGGCTTGTGATGGACGCTCGGCGTTCTCATGGCGGTGCCAAACCGTCTACGGTCACATCCCATGAGTGAATGTCTGTACGAAGTCCGTGAGCCAGGAATTGGTCTCATTACTTTCAACCGCCCCGATCGACTAAACGCCTGGACAGGGCGGATGGGTCATGAGTACTTCGAAGCGATAGATAAGGCAGTTGCAGATCCCAATGTTCGCGTCATTGTCATCACTGGTGCTGGCAAGGGCTATTGCGCTGGTGCCGACATGGGAACACTGCAAGGAATTCCTGCAGGCGGTGCAACCGAGAAGAACGACAAGCGCAACGACAACATTCTTGAAGGTCGCATGCAAGATGAGATCACGCGAATTTCAAAACCAGTTATTGCAGCAGTGAACGGCGCAGCAGCGGGACTTGGATTAGTACAAGCACTGATGTGCGACATTCGATTTGCTGCCGATACTGCAAAGTTCACGTGTGCATTTTCAAAGCGCGGTCTGATTGCTGAATACGGAATCTCTTGGGTGTTGCCACGTCTTGTCGGCCAAGCAAATGCGCTTGACTTACTGATGTCCAGCCGCGTCATACTCGCCGATGAAGCGCACGCACTTGGAATGGTGAACAAGGTTGTTCCTGCAGCCCAATTAATGGACGTAGTCATGGCATACGCAGCAGATCTTGCTCTGAATGTCTCACCATCTTCTATGTCGGTTATGAAGCGCCAGGTCTATGGCGATTATTCAAAAGATGTCTCCACTGCCAGCAAAGACGCACTCGTGCTGATGGGTCAGTCATTTGGTCGTCCCGACTTCAAAGAGGGCGTGCAAAGTTTCGTTCAGAAGCGCCAGGCCGAATTCCCACCTGTTGACCCCAAGGCATAGAGCCAAATAGGCGGGGGCGTCTGCGGGCGTGGCTCGTAGGCTAAAGAACCGTGACACAGTCCGGTAGCCCCATTTCTGCGGCAGACGTAGCCAAAGTGGCTCGCCTCGCTCGCCTCGACATTGACGATGCTCAGGTGGAGCACTTCACCGAACAGCTCGGCAAGGTGATGGGCCACTTCAGCGATATTGATGCGCTGGATCTTTCGGCTGTTGAACCGATGACCCAGCCCTATCCGCTGGTCAACGTCATGCGTGAAGATGTTGAACTTCCCACCCTTGACACCGACGAAGTGTTGGCCGCGGCGCCTGCCGCAGAAGAGCGTCGCTTTCGTGTTCCACCCATCATCGGATTGGACGGCTAGTCATGACAACTGTTCCTTCCACAGCGTCTGGTATCGCATCTGCCGTTTCGTCCGGCTCAGTGAGTGCGCGCTCAGTAGTCGACGCGCATCTTGAACGAATTGCCGCACGTGATGGCGACATTCATGCATTCAACTTGGTCACTGCCGACGAAGCGCGCGCGCACGCCGACGCCATTGACGCCGACATTGCCGCTGGGCGTCCCGTTGGCCCGCTTGCTGGTGTTCCCATTGCGTTGAAAGACAATTTGTGCACACACGGAATTGACACCACATGCTCTTCAAAAATTCTTGAAGGTTGGAAGCCGCCGTACGACGCAACAGTGGTGTCGCGTTTGCGCGCAGCTGGTGCCATCTCTGTAGGGAAAACA
>CAIVDG010000145.1 GCA_903904615.1 uncultured Acidimicrobiaceae bacterium
CAGGTTCGCCGTGCACTTATCGCACTTGGCGGAATGATTTCTACGGCAACGTTCAATTCTGACCGCATGTCAGTTGCGGCTGACGCCGAAGCACTTGTTGCCACCGACCTTGCAGAATGGTTAGTGCAGCGCGGCATGCCGTTCAGACAAGCTCACGGAGTCGTTGGCTCTGTGGTGCGCGAATCGTTGGCAACGTATACCCCTATGGTCGAACTTGTTCGTGCTCATTCGGAACTGGGTGAAGAGGCTGCCCAGTTGTTCGGTTCTGGAGTTGCGCTGCAACGCCGGAAATCTCCGGGCGCTGCTGGGCCAGATGCCGCGCCTCAACAACGCCAGTTGCTTCTTGCTGAAATTGCCTCTGCGAAGGCCAAGTTGTCATGAGTTATGTAGAGCACATTCGTGTTCGCTACAACGAGTGCGACATGCAGAACGTGGTCTTTAATGCCAACTATTTCATGTACGCAGATGATGCTGTCGCTCAGTGGATGCGACACAGCGTCAACAAAATGAATGGTGCCAGCCCCGACAAGCTTGTGTCATGGGCTGAAATCGGATTCGATTTCATGTTGAAGACCACAACGGCAACGTGGCATAAAGGTGCAAGATATGGCGACACAATTGATGCGCGATGTGAAGCCACTCGATGGGGAAACACTTCGTTTGATGTATCGGTGTCAATGACGGTGAAAGATGTTCCCATCTTTGATTGCACCATTACGTACGTCAGTGTCACGCCCGGAACGCACACTCCAGCCCCAGTTCCAGACACCTTGAAGGCTGCTTTGTCGCGAGACTTTTAAGCCAACCAGTTCATGTTTTGTCCGTGGTATCCCACCTCGGCCAAGCGATAGTGAATCGGTTCCAGAGACGAACCATCCCAAACATCAACTTGCACATCGGCAACAGGGCCAGCAGGTTCCATACGTACCCACAACAATGGAGTCTGCGTTGTGGCCCGTTGTGCAGCGGTGGCCAATGCTTCGCGCACACCATTCTGCGTTCCGGCACCTAAGTATTGCCACACGATGGAATGAAAGACCACCGTTGCTCGTTCCAATGGGCGAGACAATTGTTGCTGAAGCCATGTGTCTGCCGATGCAGAATCAACAAGCGGTGGGCCGACCTTTGCAATGTCAATTGCTGCGCGAGTTCTTTCTAGGCGACCCTTCTGGTCTGGCCAGAAGAATGACAGTAAACGTGTTTCGTCTTCAGGCTGAGTGACATCGAGCGGAGAAATATCCACGCCGCGTTTTCTGTGAACCTGTGCTCCAATTCTTGGAAGATCGGGAGTATGGGTGAAGCAATCACCCATAAATCGCACTGCGGACTGGCTGTCACCCATGCGCAACTGCCCAGAGCACGCGTAGTACTTGTCGAAGTTCAAGTTCAGTCCTGCGCTCGCACCTATCTCAAGAAAATCAAATGTTGGTATCTCTTGCGTGGTCAGCCAATGGCTCATGGTGAGATGAACAATGCTTCGTCCCACCTCGTTAGTTTGCACCTGCTGAGTAAGGGCTAGATCAATCTCATCAATGTGATCGCGCATGTATGCAATGAAATCGGCGGTGAAGTCATTGCCTGGCTTGCCTCCCACGCTGGGGTAGTGGCGCGCCAATCGTTCGTCTCTGCCGGATAACACAATGCGGTGCACCGCAGCCGCGAGTCGAAGTGGAATGGCGTCGTGGATGGGTCGGGCGCTACGTCCAGCGAGGATGGCATACGTACGGCCGTTGTCTTCGTAGTCATCGGCAAGGTCTCGAAAGAGTCGTGTGTACATCGCCGAACCAATTGATTCACAGGCCACAGCTTGTGCGTGTAAGGCGGCCAGCATTGGGTCTTCCTCTTCGAAGAGGCTCTGGGCTCCGGGGAGAGAATTGCTGGACACGTCTTCAGAATAGGTCGCAATGTGTGCAGTCTCACATGGCAACATGGAGAGGTGACTACTCCAGGACTTCTGAATGATCTCTCCGCTCGCGGTCTCATTCACGACACCACCGGAGCCGACGCGCTCGAGGCGCGACTGAACGATGGCCCCATCGGTGTGTATGTGGGCTTTGACCCCACTGCAGATTCACTTCATGTCGGACATCTTCTTGGTCAAATTACGTTGCGTAGATTCCAGCTCGCAGGTCATCGTCCGTTTCCGCTTGCAGGTGGTGCCACCGGAATGGTGGGGGACCCATCGGGAAAAAGCGAAGAGCGAAATCTGCTCAATGCAGAAACGTTGCAACACAATGTCAATTGCATCAAGTCTCAGTTATCCAATTTGCTCGACTTCACACCGGGTGCAACTGCTGCAACATTGGTGAACAATGCCGATTGGACTGCCACCATTAGCGCACTTGATTTTTTGCGTGACGTTGGCAAACACATCACTGTGAATCAGATGATGGCAAAAGAGTCCGTGAAGAATCGATTGAACTCCGAGAACGGTTTGTCGTACACAGAGTTCAGCTACATGCTGTTGCAAGCCAATGATTTCAGGCATCTTTGTGCTGAACGCAATGTTGAATTGCAAATGGGCGGATCCGACCAGTGGGGCAACATCACTGCTGGAATTGATCTCATTCGCAAAACTCTGCAACGTGGTGCCTTCGGTGCAACGTGGCCACTCGTAACACGAAGTGACGGACAGAAGTTTGGCAAGACAGCCGATGGCGCAGTGTGGCTCGATGCACAACGAACATCGCCGTATCAATTCCGCCAGTTCTGGATGCAAATGGCCGACGCAGATGTTGTGAAGTACTTGCCACAATTTTCTTTGTTGTCACTTGAAGAAACGCAAAGCATTGTTGATACGCATTTGTCAGCACCAGAAAAGCGTGTTGCACAACGCGCACTTGCTGTTGAGATGACATCGATGGTGCACGGTGATCAAGCATCACGCGATGCAGAAGGCGCAGCCGACATTCTGTTTGGCGCAGACCCAACGAGCGCAACTGTTGAAGCGTTGCATGCCGTCGCAGCCGAGGTGCCGACCACTGTTGTTTCGCGAGCAGACCTTGACGACGTGTTCGGTCTCCTTGCACGAGCCGGCGTGGTTGCATCGAACAGCGAAGCTCGGCGAGCCGTGCAGCAAAAAGGTGTCAAAGTAAATGGCGTGACCCTCGAAGACGGGGAAACCCTTGCCAGTAAAGGGCTTCTGCATAATCGATGGGTGCTGGTGCGTAAAGGAAAGACCACGTACCACCTGTTGGACCTGGCTCAGTAGGGCCCAGTTATCCACAGAAGAAAGACCTAAAAATCTTCTGAAACCCGTGTTGTGTTTGGCTCTCGTGCGCCGTTAGCATTGCAACTCGCCCCTCAAAAGCGTTCGCGCTGATGTGGGTGTCGGTATCACTGCCTTTGGTACATGCCGATGAGCTATTGGCTCCTTGAAAACAGAAGAGAAGACTGAACGCCAGTGCGGGCAGCGAGTCGGCTTTATGCCGTCGACGCTGTCTGTCAATTCAGGGACGGATTCCCATCCGTCCCAAAACAAAAACAAAATAAAGTCAGAAATTGGGGCCTCGGGGTTATTCCCCCCGGGCTCCACAGACTTTCCAGAACGACGTTGCGTAAGCAACAAGTTCTTGACGGAGAGTTTGATCCTGGCTCAGGACGAACGCTGGCGGCGTGCTTAACACATGCAAGTCGAACGGAATCCATGTTGTAGCAATACAACGGAAGATTTAGTGGCGAACGGGTGAGGAACACGTGAGAAACCTGCCCCGAACTTCGGGATAACAGTTGGAAACGACTGCTAATACCGAATACCTCTGCGAAGTGGCATCACTTTGCAAAGAAAGAATTTCGGTTCGGGAGGGTCTCGCGGCCTATCAGCTAGTTGGTGGGGTAATGGCCTACCAAGGCATCGACGGGTAGCTGGTCTGAGAGGA
>CAIVDG010000146.1 GCA_903904615.1 uncultured Acidimicrobiaceae bacterium
AAGAAATCTCGACGATGCGCAAGTTGTTTGTCGTTTGCCAACAATCGCCCGCGCGTCAGGCTTCCGTGAGAAGACTTTGCTGCAGCATCTGCAACATCGGCAGCAACACCTTCGTTTTGAAGAATGGATGAGATAACTGAGTTATCAAGCGGACCAAAGTGAATGCTGATGCAACGCGACGCAATAGTGACCAGTGAGTCGTCAACTTGTTCGGCCAGCATGATGAAGAACACACCAGTGGGCGGCTCTTCAAGAGTTTTCAGCAACCGCACAATGGCGGCGGGCTGCATGAGGTGCACCTCATGCATGATGATGACTTTGCGCGCACCCTCTGTTGGTGTGGTGGAAGCAATTTTGATGACCTCTTCCGCCTGGTCTTTCAGAATGGACGCGCCTTCACGTTTTACTTCGTGAATGTCGGGGTGTGTGCCACGCCACGCCATGTCGTTAATGCGGTCAGAGGAATCATCGGAGTTCGATAGCAACACACCGGCGAAGGCACGTGCCGCTTCGGCAGAGCCACACCCTTCGGGCCCAACAAACAAGTACGCATGGACAGGCTGTTCAACGGCGCGGCGCAAATGCTGCACTGCGCGGTCTTGACCAAGAACAAAATCCCACACCGATGTCACGGTGTTGAGACTACTCACCGAGTCTGTCGAGCACCTTGGTGCGAATGTCGGCTTCTACGTCGTCTTTTGACATAGTGCCGTCAATAACGATCCATCGAGCAGGCTCGGCGTTGCGTAATTCGGTGAATCCTTGAGCGATTCGGGCGAAGAACTCAGGCCCTTCGCGCTCAAAGCGGTCTAGGTCGCGCTTGGCCAAACGTTCATTCAGAATGTCGGTCGGCACATCTATGTAGATGACCATGTCGGGAAGGCGATTGTTGAGAGCCCACGTGGAGATAGACAACAACGCATCGGTGCCCAATTGGCGGCCGTAGCCCTGGTACGCGAGCGTTGAATAAATGGATCGATCACTCACCACATGCTGTCCGCGAGAAAGTGCGGGCTGAATAATCTCGGCCATGTGTTGAGCACGATCGGCTGCCATTAACAACGCTTCGGTGCGTCGGTCTAGGTCGGTGTTTTCCGTGTCGGCCAAAATTGCGCGCAACAGCGAACCAATACGTGTGCCACCTGGTTCGCGTGTGATGACAGCGTTCAGATGTTCTCCAAGCCGCTTTGTGTGCGTGCTCTTTCCGCATCCCTCAAGTCCTTCGAGTGCGATGTAGGCGGGAGTTGTCACTCGTCGTCTGCCTTTGGCGCAGCTTTCTTCTTTGCTACAGCCTTTTTGGCCGGCGCCTTCTTCTTCGCTGGTGCTTTCTTTGCTGCAGCCTTCTTCGCCGGAGCTTTACGAGCACCCGACTTCTTCTTCGGCCCACCGTTTGCTTCGATGTACTCGCGACGAAGTTGCAACAACTCGTACGCACGCTCATTCGTCATGGCTTCCATACGGTCACCACGAGTGAGTCCCGCATTTGTCTCACCATCGGTGACGTAATCACCAAAGCGTCCTTCTTTTCCAACAACTGGTTTACTGCTGACCGGGTCGTTTCCGAACTCTCGCAGCGGTGGCTTCGCTGCAGCACGACCACGACCAAACGTGCGTGGAGTTGCAAGGAGTGCAAGTGCTTCTTCCAAAGACACTGTCAACAACTGTTCTTCAGTTTGCAGCGAACGACTCTCTTTGCCCTTTGCAACGTACGGTCCGTAACGGCCGTTTTGTGCAGTGATGAGTTCACCGTCGGTGGGGTCTGCACCCACTACGCGCGGCAATGACAACAAGTCCAAACAATC
>CAIVDG010000147.1 GCA_903904615.1 uncultured Acidimicrobiaceae bacterium
CCCACAATTGTTGACCAATTCGAGAACAGGCCAAGCGCGGTTGATTCATCGCTGACTTTGATGGAGCGAAGTACCTTGCCCAACACTTCAGACAGTGGTCGGGGTGCGTTTCCCATCGGGATGTCTTCGTCGCTCATGATGCGCCATCACTATCAGGGGTGTCTGTCACCACAGCCCCACCAGAGATACGAATAATGCTGTCGGGGTGCGCAGCTTCTGGCAAGACCTGCGCTGTTGTAATCAATACTTGGCCCGGTGGCATATGGCGAAGCAAGGCCTCACAGCGTTGCGGGTCAAGTTCTGACAACACATCGTCGAGAACCAAGAGTGGGGTTGCACCCACCACTTCTGTCACTAGTCGGTGAATGGCCAACTTCATGGCAAGAGCCAATGTGCGGCACTCCCCTTGCGATGCGTGGGTCTTTGCGGGCATTCCTTTAATGAAGAACAGCACATCGTCTCGATGTGGCCCCACGGAGCTAATTCCCCGACGAACGTCTTCGTTGCGCGCTTCGGCAAGCGCGGTTGCCAAGCCAATGCGACGCCATTCGGGTTCGTACACAAGTTCTACAGGGGTGGGTTCACCCGCCAATTGCTCATACGCCTCGCGCACAAGTGGCGTGAGCCTGGCCACCACTTTCGCGCGCGCTTCGCCTAGGTATGAGCCCTTCTCCACAAACTGCGCATCCCATACATCAAGCGTTAGTTCAATGTCTTCTGTCAACCGACCGTTTGCTTGTTTGAGCAACACGTTGCGCTGACGAATAATGCGGTCGACCTCAACGCGCACAGAGTCGTTGCGTGTTGCAAGCGCGACCAGTGCGTCGTCCAACATGTCGCGCCGTGTTTCCGGCCCCTTGTACACCAGCTCTAAGTCGGTAGGAGCAAATACGGTGGTGCGCACAACACCTAAAAGGTCTTTTACGCGCGCGAGCTTTTGTTTATTGACCAAAACGCGGTTGCGGCCTGCGCGATTGATTTCTGCCTCCACCAAAATCTCGCGGCCGTCGTCATGAACAATGTCTGCGCGAATGTATGCAGTGTCTGCGCCTGTGCGCACCAGAGCATCGTTGGCCACTCCACGAAAACTTTGCAGGGTGGACAAATAGCTCATTGCTTCTGCAAGAGATGTTTTGCCTTGTGCGTTGCGCCCAATAACAGCGGTGACGCCTTCGTTTAGTTCAATGATCGCGTGTCGATACACACGAAAGTCGGTGAGTTCGATGCGTCGGATCACGTCACAGACGTTGCGGCATGAGGAGATACAAGTACTCGTCGTTGCCAACAGGCTTAATGATTGCCGGCTTGTTTGGAACGCTTGTAGTGATAACTACTTCTTCGCCACCGCATGCATCGACACCATCGGCCAAGTACTCAGAGTTAAAAGCAACAGTGATGTCTTCGCCGGTGAACTTCGCGTCGAGATCTTCAACGCTGGTTGATCCGTCGGTCAGTGTCACGGTGAGGCGAACGCCTTCGTTGCTCATGCGCATACGCACAGGTGTCATCTCCGATGCAAGCACTCGGCTACGGCGAAGCGCATCGAGAAGCTCTTCACGATTAATGGTCGCTTCGTTTGTGTTGTTCTTCGGAATGATGTTCATGTACGGCGGGTACTCAGCGTTAATGAGTTTTGTTGCCAGGGTCATTGTTTGTGACTGGAACGTTGCATCGAAGTCGTTGAAACGAATAACGATCTCATCGGAGATGTCGAGCAAACGTTGGAGTTCCGCGAGTGCTTGCTTTGGAATGAGGAACGTGTCGGTAGAAAGACCACTTGTTCCGGGAACATCACGCATTGCTAAGCGATAGCCGTCGGTTGCGACAAGACGAATTCCTTTTTCTGTGGAAGTCATCATGACTGCAGACAAATGCAGTTTGTGTGTTTCGCCACTTGCCGCAAGCACGACTTGTTCAAGCGCAGCTTTGAAAACAGATGATGTGAGAGTGACTGGTTCGCCGGTTGGTGCTGGCGGACGAGGAAACTCAATTGCATTCATTGTGGGAATGGTGAATTGAGAACGTTGTGCGGTGACGGTTGCATTGTCGCCAGCAAACTCAACAGTGATCTTTCCGGCCGGCATTACACGGATGATGTCGTTCAATGTTCGTGCGCTGACAAGACCCTGCCCGTCTGTGTCGCCAGCGACCGGAATGGTGAACTGCAAAGAGAGATCTTGGCTGGTGCTGGATGCGACCAATGTGTCCCCGGTGAGAATCATCTTGACTCCGGCCAACGCTGGAGTGCCCGCGTTCTTCGACGTGGCGACACGAGCGAGTGCTCCGAGTGACTCAGCGAGAATTCCCTGTTCGCTTTTGAACTTCATGCTCTGACCTTCGTGATTGTTGCCCCAGTGTAGGACGGTGCGATTACCGGAGCCGTGAGTGGATGTATGTAAGTAATAGTTGTAATAAGTGCTGTGGATTGTGGACGAGTGGTCACAAAGCCTTGCGGTTGCTGAAAACTACATGTGCACAACGAACGGGGTGTTTGCACATGTTTCACGAGTGCAACTTGGGTAGGTGTGGAAGACCCAGGGTTTGTCCCCTGTCCCCCACAAGCACCCCACAATGTCGTCCCCACGAGATTCACAGCCCTTATGAGTTCTTGACGCGGCCGATGATGTCGGTCACTTGGTCAAAGGTGGCCTTGTCCTCACGCATGAGACGCTGGGTTTTTTCCACGGCGTGAATAACCGTGGTGTGGTCGCGACCACCAAAGAGGCGCGCGATGGCCGGATAGCTGAGCTCGGTCATGTCGCGGAATACGTACATGGCGATCTGGCGGGCAGAGACCAAGGGGCGCTGGCGGGACTTGCCCTTCAGTGCTTCCACAGAGAATCCGAGGTACCCGGCAATCTCCGTGAGCATTTCTTCGTCTGTGCGGTGCTTTGGTGCCGTGGCAGTAAGTAGGTCAACCAGTTGCTGCTGAGCCATTTCTACGGTGGCGGGCTCGCGGGTGAGGTTTGCGTATGCCGCCACACGAATGAGGGCACCCTCCAACTCGCGAATATTCGAGGTGATGTTGCTGGCGATGAAGTCCAGAACATCGGCCGGTAGCGGCGTGTTGTCCCGCTCAGCCTTATTTCGCAAGATAGCCAGGCGGGTTTCCAGGTCTGGCGGCTGAATATCGGTAATGAGGCCCCAACGGAAGCGTCCACGGAGGCGATCTTCCAGGGTGGGGATGGCATCTGGCATGCGGTCAGAGGAGATGACGATCTGTTTGTTGGCTCCGTGGAGGCTGTTGAAGGTGTGGAAAAACTCCTCTTGGAGACCCTCTTTTCCTTCCATGAATTGGATGTCGTCAATGAGCAAAACATCGACGTCTCGGTAGCGGCGTTTGAACGCTGCGGTGGTGTTTGTACGAATGGCGTCGACGTATTCGTTCAAGAAAGTTTCGGTCGATACGTATCGCACTTCGTAATGCGCATAGTGAGCGTGCACGTACCAACCAATTGCCTGCAGAAGGTGTGTCTTGCCAAGACCGGCAGAACCGTAAATGAACAACGGGTTGTATGAACGCGCTGGAGTTTCCGCAACACGCAATGCAGCAGCAAGCGCGAACTGGTTTGATGCGCCCTTCACGAAGTTTTCGAAGGTGTAGCGAGGGTTCAGGCCAACCGCATTTCCCTTGCCGTTATTGGTGTTTGTGGTCTCGGCGACAGGCGCTGCAGTGTCAGTAGCTACAGCAACAGAGTCATCAACGAGTGCCACGTCGGAGATCTCAATGATGAGCTCGCGATCGCTTTCGCCAATCTCATCGAGTGCGTCAATGACAAGAGGGCGATAGCGAGTCACGATGCGATCGCGCACATGAGCGTTCGGTACTTGCA
>CAIVDG010000148.1 GCA_903904615.1 uncultured Acidimicrobiaceae bacterium
TCGTGGTCAAGCAGCCACTTCTTCACTGGTAAGCCACCACCAAACCCGGTGAGTGAGCCATCCGCACCAACAATGCGGTGGCACGGCAACACCACAACAACCGGGTTGCGCCCGTTTGCGGCACCAATTGCACGTGTGGCTGTAGGGCGCCCAATTGATGCAGCCTGTTGCGCGTACGACGCTGTTGTGCCGTAGGGAACTTTGGCCAACGCATTCCACGCCTGCACCTGAAACTCGGTGCCCACGAGATCGAGTGGAACATCAAATGTCCGACGAGTTCCGTTGAAATACTCACCGAGTTGAGAAAGGGTGCGAGCAACAACGGGGTGCGACGCATCATCCATCACAGACATGTTCTGAAACGACTTCGGATGCGCATCGTTTTCAAACGTGATGTATCGAACGCCTTTGTCAGACGCAACAACAGTGAGTTCCCCGAAAGGAACATGTAGAAGTGCCCGCGCGAAGGTGAGTTCGGCAGACACGCAGCGGTCTACTTGCTGCTTGGTTCCTTTGGAAGACCAAGAACACGCTCACCAACGATGTTTCGCTGGATTTGGCTTGTTCCGCCCCAAATGGTTTCTGAACGAGAGAAGAAGAACGCAGACATCATGCTGCTGACGGGGTAACCCTCGCGACGCTTCTCGCGTGCGGTTCCTGGCCAGTTGCCATCGCCCATTGCGTAGTCGACCAACATTGCGTTTGCACCTGAAATGTCGAGAGCAAGTTCCATTGCTTCTTTATGCATTTCGGTCCAGAACATCTTGTTGGTTGCACCAAGTGCAGCCATGCTGGGGTCTTTCTTGCCCATCAATGTGGTGGACAACGAACGAAGACCGTTGATCTTGAGAATCTGAATCTTCGTGTAGTAGTTCATGAGGCGCTGACGAATCTTCGGATCGTTGATTGCGCCGTTTTCCTTTGCACCACGCACCATTGCCTTGTATTCAGACTCGAAACGGCGGTAACCGGTGGTTGCGCTCATTCCGCGTTCAAACGCAAGTGTTGAGTTGGTAACAACCCATCCGTTGTTCACGCCACCAACAACATTGTCCTTCGGACAACGTGCATTGGTAAAGAACACTTCACAGAACTCTGCGGTTCCGTCGGGCTGAACAATTCCGCGAACTTCAACACCTGGTTGCTTCATGGGAACAAGCAGGTACGAGATGCCCTTGTGCTTTGGCGCATCGGGATCTGTACGGGTGAGCAAGAAGCAGTAGTCAGCGTGATGACCCTGTGTGGTCCACACCTTTTGACCGTTGATGACCCACTCGTCACCGTCAAGAACAGCAGATGTCTTCAAGCTTGCAAGGTCTGAACCGGAGTTGGGCTCGGAGAATCCTTGGCACCAGCGCATTGAACCGTTCAAGATTTGTGGAAGGAACTCCTTCTTCTGCTCTTCGGTGCCCCACTGCAACAGTGTTGGACCAACGAGTGTGTCACCGAAGAAGTCGGCGCGCATTGGGGCCTTTGCATTTGCAAACTCTTCCGAGAGAACAACGCCTTGCATTGTGCTGAGACCCTTGCCGCCGTATTCCTTTGGCCACGTTGCACAGATCCAACCGCCAGCAAACAACTTGCTTGGCCATTCATCGTTGAACTTCTTGCGCTCTTCATTCGACATTTCAAAGTTCTTGTCGAACCAACCCTTAGGGAGGTTGTCTGTCAGCCAGGCGCGGATCTCCGCGCGGAACTGTTCGTCTTCGGGGGCATAGGTAAGTTCCATGGCTTCCGATTCTGTCGGGTTTCTGCCAGATTCCACGCATTGAAGTGGTGTGTCCGTTCACACACCGTTCACAGGGGGCGAACAGCCCTGAAAAATTTGCACCGTACGGTGGGTTCATGGCAGAACGCCCCAGCCCTCTTGAACCCGGACCAGCCGACCTGCGTATCTTGCAGATATTGATGGAGAACGCCGGACGCGTGTGCAGTAGGGACACCCTCATCCGCAAGGCAGGGCTAGACAGCAGCACAAAGAGGCGCGCCGATGTCTCAGTCGTTGTGTTACGTCGTGCGCTAGGCAAAGACTCCATCCAAACTGTGCGCCAACGCGGCTGGCTTCTCACAGAGAGTGGGCTTATTTCAGCGAAAGAACTCTTAGGTCTTCAGGTAGACATACAGCCGTGAGTTCCGTGGTCATCGCCGCTGGCCAAGGGGTGGACTTCGGTCAAATCTTCACCACGCTTGCCCTCGTCCTTGTTGTTGCAAAGATCGCATCCGAGTTGTGCGAGAGAGTCCGCATTCCGGCTGTTCTGGGCGAAATTGTTGCGGGCATCCTTATCGGTCCATCTGCACTTGGCCTTGTAGAACCAAGCGATGCGCTGCGCATCCTCGCCGAAGTAGGCGTCATTGTCCTCCTTGCCGAAGTCGGTTTGGAGATGGACCTCAACGAACTTCGCCGCGTAGGTCGTGCGTCCATGATTGTGGCAGTACTGGGAGTTGCTCTTCCCATGTCAACAGGAATTGCAGCGGGTTCCCTCTTAGGCGAGTCGCTGAACGCATCCTTGTTCTTGGGTGCTGCTCTTGCCGCCACAAGCGTTGGCATTACAGCACGCGTGTTTGGAGACCTCAAAGCATTGGCGTCTACCGAGGCTCGAATTGTTCTTGGGGCAGCCGTTGCCGACGATGTGCTGGGGCTCATCATCCTCACCGTTGTCACACGAGTTGTTGAGCA
>CAIVDG010000149.1 GCA_903904615.1 uncultured Acidimicrobiaceae bacterium
CACTCCGCAGTGAAGAACCGCTCCTCGCGCACTCGCGATGAATCCACGTGGGCTGAATCAGTCACGCTTGCAGTTCTCGCATTCTCCGTGTTCTCCATCATCTTCACGGGCGGTCTGCAGTTGTTGCACGGCAACAGAGGCGACCATCTCATGTATGGCCGATACGTAGAGATGATGGTTCCCGCTGTTGTGGTAGTTGCTGTTGTCGCTCTGTCGCGCCGTGGGGCGTTTGCTAGTCGCGCATGGCTGGGCGCATTAGTTGTCATGCCCGTGTTGTCAATTGCCTACGTCATTGTCGATGGTGGTGACGGGGTGAAGGGCGGTGCGTCGCGACGAAACATTGTGTTCCCAAACATTGTTGGTGCCGATGCTGCGCGATATGTGGTCTCGCCCGGATTCCTTACCTTCACCGCCTTTTTCTTGACGGTAGGACTCGCGGTATGGCTTATTGCCAGGAAATCACGCGCCGCAGGAATTGTGGCGTTGGTGCTGTTGTTCGCAGTGGGGGACATCACGTCGGGTCAACGAAGTCTTCTTTCTCGCAGCGACAACATGGAAGGCGCCACGCAAACCATTAACTTGGTGAAGAACTCGGGCACCACCTTGGTGGGCTTCGATGCGGGCGTTCGAAATGATCCGTCGTACTACTACCTGCGGTATCGACTACACCCGGTTCGCATCGTACGATTCGATTTTTCAACGCCCGGTACACGAGTGCCTGCTGAATACTCGTGCCTCTACGGATGGGGAGATAAGCCCCCTGCTGATGGGGAATGGACCATCGTCGCCGATGAGGTAGGGGTCGCGCGAGTACTGTGGCAAAGGGTGGGAAGCCCCCATTGCTAACCGGAGATCCCAGAAAATGACCGAGTACACCCCCGACCAGTGCGACGTAAGCGTTGTCCTTCCTATTTACAACGAGAAGGGACACCTGCGCGCCGAGATTGATCGCATCCGCGAGGCACTTGCCGCATCGTCGTACTCCTTCGAAATCATTGTTGTGGACGACGGGTCAAATGACGGGTCGGAAACTGAGCTTGCCAGCATCCCTGGAATCACACTCATTACGCATCGCCGCAATCAGGGAAGTGGTGCGGCACGACGCACTGGTACAACTGCGGCGCGAGGTCGCGTTGTGGTGTGGACCGATGTGGACATGACCTATCCCAACGATCTCATTCCAGAACTTGTGGATGCGATGGAAGGGTACGACCACATTGTGGGCTGGCGACAAACTGAAGAAGGAACGCACAAGCTGTTGCGTACCCCAGCCAAGTGGATCATCCGCAAACTTGCCAGCTACTTGTCAGAGACAGACATCAAAGACTTGAACTCAGGTTTGCGTGCATTCCGTCGTGATGTGGCCATGCAGTATGTGCACGAACTTCCCAAGGGCTTTTCGTGTGTCACCACTCTCACCATGTCGTTCTTGGGTAACGGATACAGCATCGCATTCTTCCCCATTCAGTACTTCCCGCGCGCTGGCCGTTCAAAGTTCCATTGGCTAAAGGACACGCGTCGCTACATCTTGCAAGTTATTCGTATGACGTTGTCGTACAACCCATTGAAGGTCTTCCTGCCTATTGGACTCATCTTGTTGGCGGCTGGGTTCATCAAGCTTGGCTACGACTGGTCTAACCGAGACTTCCGTCTTGCAGCCAACACGCTTCTCGTGTTCTTTGCGGCCTTGCAAGTCATCACTGTTGGGTTATTGGCAGACCTTGTTGTTCGAGCAACAAAGTCGCCGCAATCAGTTCCGCGCGCATAGGTAATTGTGACCGCTCTACAGTGTCGACGCGTTTCTATTGTTGGTGGCGCATTGTCGGCCAACAAAGGTGCTGCAGCAATGGTGGAAACGGTGGTAGCGCAACTGCCGTCCACGCTTGGTCCATGTGAGTTCTCGTTGCTCACCACGTACCCCGATGCCGATTCACCCAAAGTACCCACAACATCACCAGTACATGTCGTGGGCCTGCAACCTCTTCGTCTTGCTCTTGTGGAATTTCCCGTTGCTCTGCTGGCGTCACTTGCTCGGCTGCTTCGTCTTCCGCTGGGGTGGGTGAGAACTCGCGGCTGTAGAGCAATGTTGAACTCAGACGTTGTAGTCGACATTGCCGGAATCTCTTTTGCAGATGGACGCGGTATCCCCATTGTTGTGTACAACTCGCTCATGACAGGTGTGCCACTACTTCTTGGTGTACCCACAGTGAAGGCTGCGCAGGCAATGGGGCCATTTCGTTCACCGGTCAACAAGGTGTTGTCCAAAATTGTTCTCCCGCGGGTGACCGCAATCTGTGCACGTGGTGCCCGCACTCGTGATCATCTCGACACGTTGGGTCTCACCAATGTCACCGATGTTGCAGATTTAGCCTTTTCACTAGATGAAGCAGGAGACTTGCCCGCCAATGTGGCCACGATGCTGAAGAATGCACGCGACGGATTCATTGTGGTGATGCCTAGTGCTGTTGTTCGCGGTATCTATGAGTCCACTGGCGACAACTATGTAGAGGCCGTTGCCGAACTTGTTCGTCGTATTCGCCACACAACTGGTCGAGGCGTTGTGATTGCCCCGCATTCGTATCGCGTAGGTCATGGCGAAGGTCGAATGAACGATGGTCCGGTCTGTCGCGAGGTGGGTGCGTTGTTTGCGGCCGATTCGATGGTGGTCACGGTTGATGCGGACTTATCAGCAGGTGAATTGCGAAAACTTGTTGGAATGGGAAGTGTGCTCGTCACCTCTCGTTTTCACGCGATGATTTCAGGGTTATGCACGGAAACGCCAACGGTGGTTGTTGGGTGGAGCCACAAGTATCGAGAAGTTCTTGACGACTTCGGCCTGGTCGACTTCGGAATGGACTCGCAGGTTCTGTCCACTCCCGACCTCGTGGTGACCAAGGTTGCAGATGCGCTCACCAGGTCGGCTGAGTATTCGGCGCAAATTCGCGCGGCACTGCCAAGTGTTCGTTCGCGTTCAGCCAAGAACTTTGCCGTTATTGCACAAGCGGTGCGCCCATGAACATCACCTCCGACCTGTCAGGAGTTATCTCATCAGGAATGTGTATCGGTTGTGGTGCGTGCGAGATGGCCGATGCATCGGTGTCTGTGTCTTTGAATCCGTCACGCCTCATTTACGAGCCCACATCTCCGGGGTCTGAGTTAGCAGCTTCGGTGTGTCCGGCAGTATCGGTGGACTACGCCGGATTGCAGGAGTATCTCTTCCCCGGAGAAACGGTTGGTCCCTTTGGTGTGGTTCGTTCCGTTCACCTGTCGCAAAGCACAACTACAGACCGCAATGTAAAGGCAAGTTCAGGTGGACTTATTAAGGAACTCTTGCGTTCACTTCTTACGTCGGGAGACATCGACGCAGTTGTCGCACTCGATCATGTAGACGGAATTGAATTTGCAGCGCGACTTGTTACTTCGCCCGACGACGTAGATACGTTGCCCGGTTCCATCTATCACAACCTGAAGCAGACCCCCGCTCTGCAACTGCTGAAAGATACTCCGGGCCGCTTAGCTGTTGTTGCCATCCCGTGCGAGTTAGAAGGTCTGTATTCGTGGGTGCGTACATGCGAACCAGATCTACGCGAGAAGATTGTTCTGACAATTGGTTTGTTGTGCGGATGGCAATACTCGCATCACAGCATTAACGCTATGGGTGAATACTTGGGATACAACCCCGACGACATCGCCGACATTTCGTATCGCGGTGGTGGTCCGGTCGGAAAACTCACAGTGACTACTCGTTCTGGCGAGCAGTTCTCGGCAAGTCGTCGCGTTGACTTCGGTTACCAAGTCGCTTTCGACCGTCATTTCAACACATCGCGATGCCATGTGTGCATTAACCATTCCAATTTCTTGGCAGACATTGTTGTTGGCGATGCGTGGCTTCCCAGCACAGTGTTCACAAAGACAGGAATCAGCCTTGTGGTGTGTCGAACAGAATTTGCCGAGACATCGTTGCAGCGCTTGGTCGATAGTGGGGCGTGTGTTTCTATTCAGGTGGGCGAGGATGAGATTCGAGAATCACAAACCGAACGTGTGGTCTTTGGTGAGTTTGCATACGCCTATGCCGATTTCCTTCGCGAATTGGGGCTGCACACGCCTCGTTTAGATGGCCCCAACAAGGGATTCGGAACACTGAAGCCACGTCGCCAGGTTGCCAAGTTCCACCGCGAGCTTGTCCGAAAGCAGGCCCTCATGGCTGCGCGGCGCTACAAGTACATGAAATTTCGCAAGGCCACCCTTGAATTGCGTGGCTACATCATGCGTTACGTGCGTTGGTTTATGGTGCGAATTCTGCGCGTGAAGAGCTTGAGCGGACAGCGTAAAGAGATTCCGCGAGACCGTTTCCAGGGCTTCGCGTAAGGGGCAGGCAGCCGGCACCCGTTCAATGTGGCGTCAGGGGGCTCTGGTGGTGAAAGATAGGGGTGTCGTCCAAGGGGGGCCTGTATGACACTCACACCAGACCAAGCTGTCTTGGTCTTCACCGACCCAGCGGCGTATGCCGACGAAGAACGCTTCAATGAAGCGTGTGCTGTTCTACGCAGGGAATCTCCGATCCACTTGTATGTGGATCCCACCGGAGCATTCAATCCTTTCTATGCCATTACAAAGCACAAGGATGTGTTGGAGATAGAGCTCCACAACAACATCTTTATTAACGAGCCACGACCTGTTCTTGGGCCGGCATCTAGTGATCAGCGAAACGCCGAGAACGGCCACATGCTGCGAACACTTATTCACGTTGACGACCCTGAGCATCGAGATCTGCGCAATGTGGCCAGCGAATGGTTTCTTCCGAAGAACTTGGGAAAACTGGACGCTCGGCTCGCAGAACTTGCTAAACGCTATGTGGACAAAATGGCATCCCTCGGTGGCGAATGTGACTTCGCGCAAGACATTGCGATGCACTTGCCGCTGAATGTCATTTTGGACATTCTGGGACTTCCTGAGTCCGACTATCCGCGAATGTTGAAGTTAACCCAAGAGTTGTTCGGTGCTTCAGATGAAGAGTTGCGGCGCGGGTCGTCCCCTGAAGATCTCATTGCCGTCATTCAAGACTTCTTTGCTTATTTCACCAAGATTACCGAAGAACGCAGAGCCAACCCAACAGACGACCTTGCGTCTGCGGTGGCGAACGGAAAGATCAACGGTGAAGAACTCACCATGATGCAGACCATCTCGTATTACGTCATTGCTGCCACAGCGGGCCACGACACCACTGCATCGGCAATCGCTGGGGGAGTGCAAGCGCTCATCGAGAATCCAGAGCAATTAGAGAAGTTGCGCAATGATCCATCCCTTGTCTCAACAGCGGCAGACGAAATTATTCGTTGGGTGACGCCAGTGAAACACTTCATGCGTACCGCAACGGAAGATTATGAAATTGGTGGAGTGACTATAAAAAAGGGTGAGTCCGTCCTCTTGTCGTATCCATCGGCGAACCGCGATGAAGATGTGTTTGACCGACCGCTCGAGTTCGACATCACGCGTTCTCCCAACAAACACCTGGCTTTTGGTTTCGGTGTGCACTATTGCCTAGGCGCCATGCTGGCACGAATGGAGATTAAGGCTCTCCTCACAGAACTTATTCCCCGAGTGAAGACAATGCAGATTGCCGGCGACGCTTCGCTTATGAAGACCACCTTTGTTGGTGGATTGAAACATTTGCCAATTAGATACGAAATGGTGTGAGTTATGGCTAACGAATTATGGAGAAAAGGTGCAGTCGAATTGGCTGCCGACATTGCCGATAGAACGGTCAGTAGTCGCGAAGTTGTACAAGCGCATCTTGATCGAATCGCAGAAGTGAATCCGCATGTCAATGCTGTTGTGCGCGTTATGGCAGATGACGCATTACGTATGGCGGACGAAGCCGACAGGGCAGTGAAGAGTGGCGTCGAGCTTGGGCCGATGCACGGCGTTCCATTCACAATCAAAGAAAACATCGACATTGCTGGTTTACCCACAACGCATGGTGTCCCAATGTTCGCCGATGCCATTGCGTCAACCGATGCGCCCAGCGTTGAGCGAATGAAGGCTGCAGGTGGTATTCCGCTGGCTCGTACCAATCTTCCCGACATGGGTCTGCGCATTCACACCGAATCGTCTTTGCATGGTCGAACAAAGAATCCGTGGATGTCTGACCGAACCGCTGGTGGTTCAAGTGGCGGTGAAGGTGCTGCGCTCGCAACGGGTATGTCACCTATTGGTTTAGGAAATGACGTCGGGGGATCATTGCGTAATCCGGCCCATGCATGTGGCATCTCGGCGCTAAAGCCGTCTTTTGGTGTCATACCTCACACCCTGACGTATCCATCCCCAAACAGGTCCTTGTCATCGCAAACCATGTTGAACCAGGGCGTCATGGCGCGAAACATCTCCGATGTGCGTCATGGTTTTTCCATCGTGGCAGGGCCAGATCCGCGCGACCCACTCAGTCTTCCTGTCAATCTCACAGGGCTCGCCCCAGGCGAAAAGGTCACTATCGCTGTGGTTACGAATCCGCCCGGCGGTTCTACGCACCCTGGAATCTCCGATGCGGTGCGTCGTGCGGCTGATGTACTGGCCGATGAAGGACACAATGTTGTGGAAGCAACACCACCCGACATGGAGCGCGTGTATTTGTTGTGGGCGCATCTGATCTTCTCCGAACTTCACGACATTAAAGATCAGATTGATCTTGTCATGGGCGAAGGCGGTCGCTCTCTTATCGCTAACACACTTGAGATGTTTCCGAAGACAACCACGATGGACGGGTATCTCGCCCATACGCAACGTGATGAGTTGGCTCGTAAGTGGTCATTGTGGTTCCAAGATCATCAGGCGGTAATTCTTCCTACGTGGAGTCAGCCGGCATTCGTGGCCAACTACGACATCAGCAGCATGGAAGGTTCAGTGGGGACACTGGAATTAATGCGTCCAGTTCTACCTGGCAACGTGTTGGGCTTGCCGTGTGCTGTAACGCCAGGTGGAATGGCGGACAATCTTCCTGTGGGAGTTCAGGTGATGGGTGGCCGTTACACAGACCTGCG
>CAIVDG010000150.1 GCA_903904615.1 uncultured Acidimicrobiaceae bacterium
GACGGCTCACGATGCAAGGTCATGTTGATCACCACACCCGCAATGACGCCCGTTGCAGAAACGATTGAGATTGCCGAAGACCTTGCAGACAGTGTGGGAATAGTTCTTGCACCGCTTGTGGTGAACAAATGCGAACCATCCGTGCCAGTGCTGTCAACACCACCAAGCAATGCCAACGA
The DNA here is from genome assembly GCA_903904615.1 of uncultured Acidimicrobiaceae bacterium. Classification (GTDB taxonomy): domain Bacteria; phylum Actinomycetota; class Acidimicrobiia; order Acidimicrobiales; family Ilumatobacteraceae; genus UBA2093. The sequence goes on from CAIVDG010000150.1 coordinate 180, forward strand.
CGCACAGGCATACGAATACGTCTCACAACGTTTTGCAGCTCAATCTGCTGCTCTTCACGTTCTCAGTACAGCCCGCAATGAAACACAACTCCGCGTACAACGTCGACGCCTCGAAGGCGCTGAACTTGTGTCCTCGCTTGCTGATGACTTAGCGCACGAAATGGCGAACATGCCATGACATCAACACTCGACTCCATTTGCTCATCAGCACGCGTCATTGTCGCGTGCGGAACAGGTGGCGTTGGCAAAACAAGCGTTGCTGCAGCATTAGGTGTCCATGCAGCACGAGCAGGGCGCAAAGTAGTTGTCATCACTATCGATCCTGCTCGCCGCCTCGCCGACGCAATCGGCCTCGATGGTGCGTTAGGAAATGAACCGCAAAGAGTGTCTGTAGACGCATCGGGTGAATTGTGGGTCACCATGCTCGATGTACGCGAAACATTCGACAATTTGGTCAAAGAAACCTCGCCTACGCCAGAACGCGCGCGCGAAGTGATGGAGAATTCGTTCTATCGCAGCCTGTCTCGTTCGCTCTCTGGCACGCGCGACTACATGGCGGCAGAACGCCTTCACGGTTTACACAATGACTCGCGATTCGACTTGGTCATAGTGGATACTCCTCCATCACGAAACGCATTGGACTTTCTAGAGTCTCCAGAACGTCTTGCGCGTTTCTTGAAACACCCTGTTGTGCGATTGCTTGTGGCACCGAGTCGAGGTGGGTTGCGGTTTGCAAGCGCCGCGATGACGCCCGTGTTGAAAGCCATCTCATCAGTTGTTGGATCCGATGCACTCACAGGTGTTGCCGCGTTTCTTCGTGCCTTCGACGGAATGGAAACTGAATTCTCTCGACGCGCACTCGCTGTGGCATCAACATTGCGTGGAAGCGACACTCACTTTGTGGTGATCACCGCGCCATCACCGGATGCTCTGAAAGAAGCAGACCACTTTGTCAGCGAACTCTCACGGCTAGGTATTCAACTGCGACTCCTTGTCGCCAATCGAATGCCGCCGCGCTTCGGATCATCCACATCAGCGACGGAACATGTTCGTGCCTCTGAATCAACAGGAGATGAGGCCGCACTTCATTCATTGCTGGCATCCCTGTATGAAGATGCCGAGCAGGCCGAAGCCGGTGTTGACGCATTTGTCCGACGCACCCGCACCACATTCCCAGAGGTGCCACTCGCGTCCGCCACGGAATTGGCCGAAGACATCCACAGCATGGATTCCATTGGTGTTTTGGCACATCAACTCGCAGTAGCCAAGCCACAGTTGTAGAGTCATTCCCGTGCATATTTTGATCGCCACAGATGCCCAGTGGGTAGTAGATGAAGTGAAGGCAGCACTCGAGTCGCCTTCCACATCATTCGAGATCATTTCAAATGGTCGCCATGTTGCGCGCAGTGTTCGCGAGCGCACCCCCGACATTGCAATTCTCGACATGCAGGTCGGAACCATGGGCGGCATGGCCATCACCATGGACCTTCGCCTCGATCAATCAAGTAGTGCCTTGCCAAAGGTCCCAGTGCTCATGTTGCTCGACCGCGTTGCAGACATTCACATGGCGCGACGCAGCGGAGCCGACGGCTGGACAATCAAGCCACTTGATGCATTACGTCTTCGCAAAGCCGTGAAGGCAACCTCCACGGGCGGCTGTTACGCCGAAGGAATCCCTACTCCTGTTGTTGAATCTGCTGAAGCGGACAACGGCGCACCAGAGTCGGGAATTGAAGCTGCAGATAGCCTCGCGTAGCACCACGGGGTGTGGCGCAGCTTGGTAGCGCGCGTCGTTCGGGACGACGAGGCCGCAGGTTCAAATCCTGTCTCCCCGACCAGGTTGCAATGAGCCGCTGATGCGGCTCATTTTTATTTCACCAATAGCTCAGCAATTTGCACTGCGTTCAACGCTGCGCCTTTACGCAAGTTGTCGTTGCTGAGGAACAATGCCAAACCGCGGTTGCCGTCAACTGTTTCGTCTTGACGAATGCGACCCACATAACTGGGATCTTTTCCTGCTGCAAGCAACGGAGTTGGGATGTCTACCAACGAAACACCAGGTGCATTTGCGAGAATTTCGTGTGCTCGCTTCACAGTGATTTCACGTGCGAATTCAGCGTTCACCGCAATGGAATGGCCGGTGTACACAGGAACTCGCACGCACAAACCAGATACCAGCAGGTTCGGAATCTCGAGAATCTTGCGACTTTCGTTGCGCAACTTCTTCTCTTCGTCGGTTTCACCTTCGCCGTCTTCCACCATGGATCCGGCATACGGCAACACGTTGTATGCAATGGTGCGTGCAAACTTCTTCGGAGCAGGAGACACAACTGCATCACCATCGAAGGTGAGTTCTGCTGCACGTTCTGTCATTGCACGTGCTTGCACGTCAAGTTCTTCTACACCGGCAAGACCACCACCACTGACTGCTTGGTATGTGCTGGCAATCATCTTCAGAAGTCCGGCTTCGTCGTGCAACGGCTTCAAGATGGGCATTGCGGCCATTGTGGTGCAGTTGGGATTCGCAATGATTCCCTTTGCAAGAGTGTGAGCAAGGTGACCATTCACTTCGCTCACAATGAGAGGAACATCTGGATCCATGCGGAATGCGCTTGAGTTGTCAATAACGGTGACGCCCGCAGCGGCAAAACGTGGCGCTAGTTCACGAGACGACGTGGCACCTGCAGAGAACAATGCAATGTCGAGTCCGGTGGGGTCCGCTACAGATGCGTCTTCCACGGTGATAGTGCCGCCCTTCCATGGCAGCGTGCTGCCGGCAGAACGGGCAGATGCGAAGAACCGCAGTTCTGTGATGGGGAAATTGCGTTCCGCTAACAGCGTCCGCATAACGCTTCCCACTTGACCTGTTGCTCCGACTACTCCTACGCGCATAGGAATTCAGGCTAATGGCAGCGTGCGAGCAGCCACCAATGACTTTTATTGGCCACATCTAGATCGCGCTGTGGCACGGGGTTTCCGTTGAAGGAGACCGAGCGTTGCGGGCGACC
>CAIVDG010000151.1 GCA_903904615.1 uncultured Acidimicrobiaceae bacterium
GAACTTGAAGGCACAGCTGGCATCTATGGGTGCAACCGTGAATGACATTGCAAAGACATTGTGTTTCCTCACAGACATGGACACCTTTGGATTGTTCAATGAGGTGTACGCGCGAGACTTTGGCAAGGCGCGTCCTGCTCGCTCAACCATCGGTGTGAAAGAACTTCCATTCGGCGGTGCAGTAGAGATAGAAGCGTGGGCGTACTTGCCTGCCGGTGCAAAGAAGTCTGCGCCTGCAAAGAAGAAGTCGGCAGCAAAAAAGGCTCCGGCAAAGAAGAAGGCAGTAGCGAAGAAAGCCACTGCAAAGAAGTCGGCTCCGAAGAAGGTGGCTAAGAAGTCACCAGCACGAAAGAAGAAGTAGTTCCATGCCTGGTCCCATCATCCTTGCTGTCATCCTGCTTGTATTCCCCATCGTTGTGGGACTGTCTACTGCAGCACTCGCCGGAGTTATTGGTTACTTCCTCAACAAAGATGCTGAGATTCGTCACGAGGGCAGCGAACTTCTCGAGACAAACGTCTAACAACACGTTGGTGCAGTGTCAGTGACATGACTGCCGATCTACTCGTACATAACGCACTTCTCGTTGCCACTGTTGATACAACACGCCGTGAAATCCCTGGCGGTTGGATAGCAATCACTAACGGGCTTATTTCGGGCGTTGGTGCATCAACCGATGCCATGCCCGAGGCGGGCGAGAAAATTGATGCGTCTGGGTGTTTGGTAACGCCCGGTCTTATCAACACACACCATCACTTGTATCAAAACCTCACACGTGCGTATCCGCCAATGACATCGTCGCCGTTGTTCGGTTGGTTGCAGACGTTGTATCCGTTGTGGCGTGCGTTGAATGAAGAATCGGCTCATGTATCTGCGTGGATTGGTTTGGCTGAACTGGCTTTGTCTGGATGTACAACATCGACCGACCATTTGTATTTGCACCCGCGAAATGGCGGCGACTTGTTGTCTGCTGAAATTGCCGCAGCACAAGACCTAGGTATTCGATTCCATCCCACCCGGGGTTCTATGTCGTTGTCGCAGAAAGATGGTGGTTTGCCACCAGACGATGTGGTGCAAGAAGACGACGAGATTCTGGCGTTGTCACAAGTCGCAGTTGAACGACATCACGACCGTTCATTCGGCGCAATGACACGTGTTGCACTTGCTCCGTGTTCGCCATTTAGCGTTACGAAGGATCTCATGATTCGCTCTGCCGAGTTGGCAGAGAAGCTCGATGTTCGTTTGCATACGCATTTTGCCGAGAATGCTGAAGACGATGATTTTTCCATTGCGACATTTGGTTGCCGCCCCTTTGAGTATTTGAAAGAGGTCGGTTGGCTCAGTAATCGCACATGGGTGGCGCATTGCGTGATGCCGAACGCCGACGAAATAGTGGAACTTGGTGCCGCGGGTATTGGTGCCGCACATTGCCCATCGTCCAATCTCATTTTGGCGTCTGGAATTTCTCCCATCGTTGACTTGCGTCGTGCCGGCGTGCACGTTGGTTTAGGAGTTGATGGTTCATCTAGCGCTGACTCTGCGTCGCTGTGGTTAGAAGCACGTCAAGCCATGTTGTTGGCAAAACTTCGTAACGGAGCCGATGCTGCTGATGCGCGAATGGCATTAGAAGTAGCAACACTGGGTGGTGCCGGATGCTTGGGCCGTATCGGAGAGATTGGACAAATTGCAGTGGGCCTTGTGGGTGACCTTGCTATTTGGGATCTCACGGGTATTCAGTTCGCTGGCGCAATTGCAGATCCCGTGGAGGGCTGGTTGCGTTGTGGGCCAACATCTGCACGCGACACAATTGTGCACGGTCGTGCTGTTGTGCGCGACGGTCACCTAGTCAGCACCAAAGTGGATGAGATGATGCGGTCACACACTCGTCTTTCTGCAGACATGCAGAAGTTGAACTAACACGTGTTGGCAGCGCTGTTCATAGCGTTTAGTGTGGTGTTTGTTGCCGAATTTGGCGACAAGAGCCAGTTACTGACACTCACTTTGGCAACGAAGTACAGAGCGCTTCCCGTTCTTATCGCCATCACCGCAGCAACCATGGTGTTGCAGGCTCTGTCCGTGGGCGTGGGTGGAGCGCTCGGCGCATCGCTTCCCACCTCTTTCATTAACTCCCTTGCTGCCGCGGCGTTCTTGGGGTTTGCCATCTGGACGTTGGTCGATTCTGATGACGATGATGATGTGGAGACATCACCCACTTTCACGCCACGTCGTGTGATTGTGTCCGTTGCCAGCATGTTCTTCCTTGCTGAACTGGGTGACAAAACAATGTTGTCGTCAATGACACTTGCAACTGACCGCAATCTCTTTGGTACGTGGCTAGGTGCAACATTGGGAATGGTTGCCGCCGACGGTTTGGCGTTGTTGCTTGGCAAGTATTTAGGTGATCGAATCCCGCGCCGCGCAATTCGCTATGGCTCGGCAGCAGTGTTCTTTGTTTTCGCCGCATTAATGCTGTTCGACGTATTGCGCTAGCAGTTACTACTAACCTTGCACCGTGAATCTTTTCGGTGAA
>CAIVDG010000152.1 GCA_903904615.1 uncultured Acidimicrobiaceae bacterium
ACCAAGGTGACGACGTAGATGTATCGCCAGGATGTAGCGCTGATATCGGCGAGTGGAAGTGATGCAACAGCAATTCCCGCACCAGTTCCGCTGAGCACAGCTAAGAGCCCTGTTGCATACGCACGTGAGTTACGCGGCATCTCTTCAATTGCAACAACTGCAATGAGAATGTCCAGCGTGAGTCCCAGTGGTCGACCAATAGTTTGAGTTCCCACCAAGAAGGAAAATGACGGAGACAATGCGCCAGCAGCAGCGATGATTGGCGCAGCCCACGCCATGGCAATCATCATTGGCCTGCGTCCACGGCGATCTGCAAGTGCGACAAGCGGCAAGCAAATGATGATTCCCCAACGAACAACAGCGGCACCGATTCCTTGACCGGAATTTCCGATTCCGAATTCATCTGCGGCGTAGGCAACCGTTTGTGTGAAGAGTGTGTTCACAAACGCCGAAGACATCGACGCGAGCGCCATCAACCCAAGAATTCTCCTCTGTCGGGGCGTGAAGGAGTCACTGGGAGAAGCCCACGTGGGCAAGCGAAATAGGGGAGTACTCCCATTGGAGGGCACGGCGGGAGCATACTGATAGCCATGACAGATGAGTCGAGCCACGAAACCGACGTCATTGTCGCAGCCCAAAGTGGCCCATTGTCTGGCGAAGTTGTGGTGCCCGGAGCCAAGAATTCGGTATTGAAGTTGATGGCAGCCACGTTGCTGGCTGATGGGCAATACGTGCTGACGAACGCCCCCGTCATTGACGATGTGGTCATCATGGCCGACCTACTCACTGCCATTGGCTTGTCTATTCAGACCGCGCCGGCGCCTGCTGGTGAAACAGGGCAACACCTCATCATTCGCAACTCAGGCAACATCACACCCGTTGCACCTTTTGAATTAGCTGACCGAATTCGAGCCTCGGTCAATTTGGTGGGGCCGTTACTTGGGCGCTTTGGCGAGATTGATATCGCGTTGCCCGGCGGAGACGACTTTGGTGGTCGTCCCATTGACATGCATCTTCGCGGTTTAGAAGCAATGGGCGCAGTGTTCGACGTAACCGCAGACGGCATTGTTGGTCGATGCGCGCAACTTCAGGGCGCCAACATTGAATTCGATTTTCCCAGCGTGGGGGCAACCGAAAACATCGTGATGGCTGCTGTTCTTGCACATGGCACCACCACGCTTCGCAATGCTGCACGTGAACCAGAGATCGTCGACCTGTGCAACATGTTGAAAAAAATGGGTGCACGCATCGATGGAATCGGAACATCAACACTGGTTATTGATGGCGTACTCCCAGCATCTCTTCAGGCGGTGACCCATGAAGTTGTGACCGACCGCGTGCAATCGGCCACGTACATCGCAGCGGTTGCAATGTGTGGCGGAACAATTCGTGTGGCACGTGCAGTCTCTGAGCACATGGGAATGATGCTGTCGCGCTTTACCGACATGGGAATCTCGTTTCACATTGACACCGACGGAATCACGGCCACTGCACCCGAGCGTCTTCACTCCATCGATGTCGCCACTCTTCCGTATCCCGGAGTTGCCACCGATTACAAGCCACTCATAGTTGCCATGCTGTCGGTTGCCGATGGCGTGGGAATTGTGACGGAGAACTTGTATCCGGGACGGTTTCGTTATGTGGAAGAACTACGCAAGCTTGGAGCCGACATCTCTATCGATGGGCACCATGCGGTGGTGCGGGGAGTAGAACATCTGCACGGGGCGACCGTGGTGGCTCCCGATATTCGAGCGGGAGCTGCGCTGGTGGTAGCTGGCCTGGCCGCTCCGGGAATCACCGAGATTGGCGATGTTTTCCACATTGACCGCGGTTACGACGACATTGTGGGCCGGCTTGCTTCGCTGGGCGCCTCAATCAGTCGGATTCGTCAGTAGTTGGCTCTTCAGCAACGCCAGCGTTCTGCTTGCGTGCACGAGTGGTAGCCAGCCTCAACAGCCCCGCAATGAGGGCGATGGGAACGGCGGCGTAGAGGAACTCGTCCCATCCACCTTGGTGAGCGAACATAGTCACGAGCGTAGGCGAGCAGGGCGTGCGGGTGGGTATCGTTCTAGGGGAATTGGAGGACTGCATGTCAATGCGTCAGCAGGTCGAAGAGACAATTGAGGTCATTAGGCCAGCACTGCAAGCCGATGGTGGAGACATCATCTTGCGCGAGGTCGATGAGGCATCTGGCATTGTCACGGTCACATTGACGGGTGCGTGCACCACGTGTCCTGCGTCCGATCAAACTTTGAAGGCCGGAATCGAGCGCATTATGCGCGATCGAATCGATGGCGTCACTGAGGTTGTGCAGGTCGCGTAAGTGAGTCGCCGCAATCTGAGCCCCCAAGAACTTTTCGATGCTGCGTGCGCGGGTGACCGTGCCGCACTCGCACGAGTTCTTTCGTTGCTCGAACGCGGAGACGCTGTTGCTCGTGAAGTGGGTCGCCTTGCGTACCAGCGTGGCGGAAAGGGCTACACCGTAGGCATCACGGGTGCACCAGGCGCAGGCAAGAGCACACTCACCAGTGCCGTCATCAAACATTTGCGCGCCATGCAGATGGAAATTGCAGTCCTTGCTATCGACCCATCGTCGCCGTTTACCGGAGGCGCAATTTTGGGTGACCGAGTGCGTATGCAAGACCACGCCACAGACCCTGGAGTTTTCATTCGTTCCATGGCAACACGTGGACAT
>CAIVDG010000153.1 GCA_903904615.1 uncultured Acidimicrobiaceae bacterium
GCTGCGCGCTCTCATCCGTCGCTCACGGGTCAGCTCGTTGCGGTGTTTCAGCCAAACCGTTTTCATCGAATTGCGGCAATGGCCGACACGTACGCCGATTGTTTTGAAGCCGCAGATGTAGTGGTCATCACAGATGTCTATGCGTCGGGTACGGCTTTCATTGAAGGTGTTACCGGCGAACTTGTCGTGAACTATGTGAAAGAAGCACATCCAGATGCGCGCGTGGTGTGGGCTCCACAACGAAAAGACATCGTCGATTTTGTTGGCTCGTTTCTGACACCTGGTGATGTCTGCATCTCTATGGGATGTGGCGACATTGAGACATTTCCTGACGATCTCTTGGAGACAGCGCAATGACGGCATGGGACACAGACCTTGTTCGTCGAATGCTTGGTGAACACGATGTGCAGTGGGAAGACAACAAGCCCATGGCGTTGCTCACCACTTATGCGGTGGGCGGAATGGCACGCATTGCTGTCACGGTGCGCACCTACGACGACATGCAGAAACTGGCTGTGGCATTATCGGTGTGTGGAGATGTCCCACTGGTCGTTCTTGGCAGGGGAAGCAACACTCTGTTTTCCGACTCAGGATTCAACGGGGTTGTAGTCATCGTTGGTACATCGGATGAATCAAAATCAATCCAGTGCACCGGTGATGTGGTGAGTGCCGCGGGATCAATGTTGATGCCCGTGTTGGCGCGTAGATCAGTGCAGGCCGCACGTGGTGGTTTGGAGTGGTGCGTGGGAATTCCTGGCACTGTTGGTGGTGCTGTGCGCATGAACGCTGGTGGCCATGGTGCAGAAATGGTCGACTCGTTGCTCAGTGCTCGAGTGTTGTCTCTGCGTTCAGGTGAAACCCATGTTGTGCCGCAGGCGGCTTTAGGGCTTCATTTTCGTGGGTCTGCTCTTAGCCCGCATCACATTGTGGTGTCAGCAGAGTTCGCTACAACCTCTCAAGATGTTCAACAAGGAACCGCCGAGATTGATCACATCGTGGCGTGGCGACGAGAACACCAACCTGGAGGACGCAATGCAGGGTCTGTCTTCGTCAACCCGGCACCTGGTGCGGGAAGTGCTGGCGCATTAATTGACGCTGCAGGTTTGCGCGGATTCACCAGTGGAGGCGCGCACGTGTCAGAAAAGCATGCGAACTTCATTCAGGCGTCCGACACGGCCTCGGCAAGTGACATTATTGATGTGATGAACCATGTGCAAAACGTTGTTCGTGAACGAACAGGAACCGTGTTGCGCAGCGAAGTTCGTCTCGTGGGTTTCGCGGAAGACATTGCTCTGCAGTTTGCCGACACACAACACGAAGCGCCGCAGTTCATTAGTGCACGTCACGCTCTGTGCTCGATGCTGGGGGAGATGTAGTGGCCGGCAGAGACGACACACCTATTGGTGAGTCAGACGAAGTTGCGGTGACCGATGTCAGCAAAGAGGTTCTTGAAGAATTGTCCATTTTGTTCGGCGACTCAGCACCCGTCGCGACAGAAGACGATTCGTTAGTAGAGCCTCACGACGGATCCACCACCAACGTTGTTTCTTTTGTCCCGAAAGACCCGTCAACTCGCGATATCAGTGACCCAATTCCCGACAACGTGATTGTTATTGGTGAAGAAGATCTGTCTGACCGCACACCGGCGCCACCAGACCCACTTCTCGGACCACTCGCTCGGGCCGGTGACGATGTTGTGGAGATCACAGACGACGGCGGAACTGTGGTGATCGACGCTGACTCTATGGATCGAGTGGTCATTGTGGATGACGACCGACCCGACTCCACATTTGAAGAACGTCAACGCCGCCACAAACGACGTGAACGCCTGCGTCGCGTGAAATGGGTGAAGCTGGCCGGAGTGGTAGTGGTCGCCAGTGTCGTAGTGGCGGGTGTGTTGGCATCGCCGTTGTTTGCAATTCGGCGCGTCACCTTCGAAGGTGTTGTGTACACCAGCAAAGAAACTGTCGCAAAAGTGACGGACTCCATTGAGGGCTCATCCATCTTTACTGTCGATACTGCGAAGGCACGTGAACAACTGTTGGACGATCCATGGGTGGCAGAAGTTCGCATCACCACGGACTTCCCAGGTAAGGCACTCGTTGAGGTTGCCGAGCGAGTTCCTGTGGTGTGGTACGTGGCTGACGACCAGAAGGCCAGAGTGGTTGATGACCGTGGACATGTGGTGGCCGTGCTGACTGGGTGGCCCACCAAGTACTTGCGAGTCATCGGTACAGGCCCGGCGCTAGAGGCGGGAGCCATCGCCGACGATGTGTATCGCGCTGCTGCGCAATTGGTGCTGGCTCTGCCCGATGAGATTCGCACAAAGGTGAAAGCGCTTGAACTCACGGGCGGGGGAGAGCTTTCCATGATCTTGAAGAGCGGCACCATTGTCCGTTTTGGGCCGCCCACCAATCTGCAGGACAAACTGATTGCCATAGTGGTTCTGTTCCGGCGACAAGACCCCGCCACATTGGCTGTGGTGGATGTCTCCACGGGTGACCCAACAGTGCAATTGCGGTAAATCTGCAGAAATACGGCGTCCAAGAAGCTGTATTGCACCAAATTGGCGCCGTTGTGTGGAAACATTGAGGAACACAGTCCGTAACGGACGTTTCTTCGGAGGAAATGGCTCATGGCCGGAGCACCACAGAACTATCTCGCAGTCATCAAAGTAATTGGCGTCGGTGGAGGCGGAGTCAACGCCGTCAACCGAATGATCGATGCTGGGCTGCGTGGCGTCGAGTTTGTTGCAATCAACACTGACGCTCAAGCGCTCCTTATGAGCGATGCCGACGTGAAGCTCGACATTGGTCGTGAACTCACACGTGGTCTTGGTGCCGGTTCCGACCCAGAAGTGGGCAAGGCCGCAGCAGAAGCACACCGCGCAGAAATTGAAGAACTCATTAATGGTTCCGACATGGTGTTCATTACAGCTGGTGAAGGTGGCGGTACTGGTACAGGTGCTGCTCCCGTCGTTGCTGAAATCTCAAAGTCTTTGGGTGCACTCACCATTGGTGTTGTCACTCGTCCGTTCCAGTTTGAAGGCCGTCGTCGCTCGGTGCAGGCCGACAATGGCATTCAGCGTTTGAAGGAAAAGGTAGACACACTCATCGTTATTCCGAACGATCGTTTGTTGTCCGTTGCCAACGACAAGACATCGCTGATCAACGCATTCAAGATGGCCGATGAAATTCTGTTGCAAGGTGTTGCTGGCATCACCAACCTCATCACCACGCCTGGCCTTATTAACACCGACTTCGCCGACGTCAAGATGATCCTCACCAACGCTGGTTCAGCCTTAATGGGAATTGGTGTTGCGAGCGGAGACAACCGCGCAGTTACTGCAGCAAAAGACGCTATTTCCAGCCCAATGCTGGAAGCAGCCATCGACGGTGCACGTGGCGTTCTGCTGAACATTACGGGTCCGTCCAGCATGGGTCTGTTCGAAGTCAACGCTGCTGCCGACGAAGTACACGCAGTTGCTCACCAAGACGCAAACATCATCTTCGGTACGGTTATCGACGACGAAATGGGCGACGAAATCAAGGTCACTGTCATCGCAGCCGGTTTTGAACGCTGGGACTCTGGTGCATCTAACTCTGCGTCGTTTGCAACTCGCTCTAGCTCGCGTCCAGCCGATTCTCGTCCGAGCACAAGCAATGTGCGTGACATCTTCTCCGACAGCGATCCGTTGTCAGACGATGATGATGATTTCGACGTTCCATCGTTCTTGAAATAGGTCATCGCACAAGTGATCGACCCAGAAGTGGTCGCGTCGCGCGTCCAAGAGATACGACTCGACATTGGTCGGCTCGCTAGGCATCCAGTGTCTCTGGTTGCTGTCACTAAAACTTTTCCAGTTGAGGCGTGGAACATCGCACTGAGCGCTGGCTGCGATGCGGTGGGTGAGAACTACGCGCAAGAACTTTTGGAAAAGGTGGGTCAGAGTCCAGCCGGTCTGCCCATTCATTTCGTGGGTGCCATCCAGTCGAACAAAGTAAAGGCCCTTGCGCCACATGTGGCCCTGTGGCATGGGGTTGACCGACCCTCAGTGGTGGACGAAATTGGGCGGCGCGCCCCGGGAGCCGCGGTACTGCTGCAGGTGAATACCACCGATGAGGAATCCAAATCTGGGGTATCGCCAGCGGGTCTCGATGCTGTGCTTTCGCGCGCCATAGAGGCTGGGCTGCAGGTACGTGGTCTCATGACGCTTGGTCCCACTCACGGAACCGAGGCCGACATTCGGGCGTCATTTACCCAATTGCGGGCCCTTGCAGATCAGCACCATTTGGTGGAGTGCTCAATGGGAATGTCGGGGGACTATCGCATTGCGTTGGAGTGTGGTGCCACCATCATTCGCATCGGAAGCATGCTGTTTGGACCACGCTCGTCGGTAGGTCCGTAACTCCCACATCTGGTAAGGAAAACGGATTAGCCTGAAGGCATGTCGTTTTTCCGTCGCGCAATGGATTATCTGGGTCTCAGCAATGAAGAGGCGTACGACGATTACGACATGTCCATGGAGTACGAGCGCCCCGCACGCACGCAGAGGCCTGCTCCAAACACCGAACCGCTCACACGTCGTGGTTACGAACCTGAATACTCGTCGGAAACACAACGTCCTGCACCTCGTCCACAACGAGTAGATGACACAGGTGCTGCACGTCGTCCCGACGATTCAGGTTTACAAGTTCGCCCAGTTGGCGCTCCACGCACGGCACCAACCGTTCGCGCAGTTCCTGCTGCCGGAGACACCGTCACCATTCGTCCACGTAACTTCAACGAAGCTCAAGCAATTGCCGATCATTTCAAAGATGGTGTTCCAGTCATTGTGAATCTTGAAGGCGCTGATCGTGAAATGGCGCGACGCGTCATCGACTTTGCAAGCGGCATGTGTTACGCACTCAGCGGAACAATGGAAAAAGTTGGTAGCGGTGTGTATCTGTTGAAGCCGGCTGTCAGCTTCGACCAACCCATGTACTAAGTCGCCATGACTCTCGTTGCTCAACTTCTCTACCTGTACACGCTTGCAATTTTCGCGCGGGCAATTCTGTCGTTTTTCCCCATGCGGCCTGGTTCACCAATAGCACCTGTCGCACAGTTTCTGTATCGAATTACAGAACCAGTTCTCGCGCCGGTTCGTCGTGTGCTCCCGTCCATGGGTGGCCTCGATCTTTCGCCGCTCGTTGTCATTCTGGGCATTCAAATTCTCACCGGCATTCTGTTGTAGGCCTTGTAGTCACGTGTTCAGCGTGGCCATTGCCTCTAGCCTTACTGCGTGACGTACCCGCAGGTTGACCCCCAGCCGAACTTTCCCCGCCTTGAAGAGGGAGTTCTAGCGCGTTGGGAACGCGACAATACCTTTGCCGACAGCGTTGCTGCCCGAGAGGTGGGCACAAACGGAGACAACGAATTCATCTTCTACGACGGTCCACCATTTGCCAACGGACTTCCGCACTACGGGCATCTCCTCACCGGATTCGTGAAAGACGCAGTGCCTCGCTATCAGACAATGCGAGGTCGACACGTTGAACGTCGCTTCGGATGGGATTGCCATGGTCTGCCCGCAGAAGTGGAAGCAGAAAAAGAACTCGGCATCGCTGGGCACCCTGCTATTGCTGCATTCGGAATCGACAAGTTCAACGATGCATGCCGTACCAGTGTGTTGCGATACACAGACGAATGGCAACGCTATGTAACTCGCCAAGCCCGTTGGGTTGACTTCGGTAACGATTACAAAACTCTCGACACGCCGTACATGGAAAGTGTGATGTGGGCGTTTCGGACTTTGTGGGACAAGGGACTCATTTACGAAGGTTTCCGTGTTCTTGCCTATTGCTGGCGTTGCGAGACTCCGTTGTCGAACACGGAAACCCGCATGGACGACGTGTATCGGGATCGTCAGGATCCGGCTCTCACCGTTGCCTTTACTTTGGAAACAGGCGAGAAAATTCTTGCGTGGACCACAACGCCGTGGACACTGCCATCAAACCTGGCACTAGCCGTTGGTCCAGATGTGGATTATGTGGCAGTGAAACACACCGACGGGAATACGTATCTTCTTGCCGAGGCACGCTTGGGCGCATACGAGAAAGAGCTTGAAGGCGCCGAAGTGCTTCGCACCGTGAAGGGTTCTGAACTTGCAGGCCTTCGTTACACGCCGCTGTTCCCATTCTTTGCCGACACCGAGAATGCTTTTGTTGTCTTGAATGCAGAGTTCGTCACCACCGAAGACGGCACGGGCGTAGTGCACATGGCCCCAGGTTTCGGTGAAGACGACCAGAACGAATGCAACGCAGCAGGTATTCCCACTATCTGTCCCATGGACGAGCACGGTCAGTACACGGTTGAAGTCACTCCGTGGGCTGGTCGCCATGTGTTTGACGCAAATACAGACGTCATCAAATCATTGAAGGAAATGGGAGTCGTTCTTCGTCACGATTCCTACAACCACAGTTACCCACACTGCTGGCGCTGTGCAGAGCCATTGGTGTATCGCGCAGTCTCTTCGTGGTTTGTCCAAGTCACAAAGTTCCGCGACCGCATGGTGGAACTCAACCAAAGCATTAACTGGACACCAGAACACATCAAAGATGGAACATTTGGTAAGTGGTTGGCCAATGCGCGTGACTGGGCAATTAGTCGAAATCGATTCTGGGGCTCGCCCATTCCTGTGTGGAAGAGCGACGACCCGAGGTACCCACGCATCGATGTCTATGGCTCGTTAGAAGAACTTGAACGCGACTTTGGGGTGGCCGTTACCGACCTTCACCGACCAGGTATCGACAATTTGGTGCGTCCTAATCCCGACGACCCAACCGGTCAATCAATGATGCGCCGAGTGCCAGAGGTTCTCGATTGCTGGTTTGAAAGCGGCTCTATGCCGTTCGCTCAGGTGCACTATCCGTTTGAGAATCGTGAGTGGTTCGAGAATCATTACCCAGGCGATTTCATCGTTGAGTACATCGGTCAAACACGCGGGTGGTTCTACACGCTTCATGTTTTGGCAACTGCGTTGTTCGATCGTCCATCCTTTGCGTCTTGTGTCAGTCACGGAATTGTGTTGGGTGACGATGGCGCCAAGATGTCAAAGAGTTTGCGCAACTACCCAGACCCCATGGCTGTCTTCGATTCGCACGGTGCCGACGCCATGCGTTGGTATCTCTTGTCTTCACCCATCTTGCGCGGTGGAGACTTCTCTGTCACTGAAGTGGGCATGCGTGACACGGTGCGTCAAGTGCTGTTGCCCATGTGGAACTCGTGGTACTTCTTGTCGCTCTACGCAAACGCAGAGAACAAGTCCGGTTCAGTTCGTACCGATTCCACCAATGTTCTCGACAGGTATGTGCTGGCAAAGTTGGCAGACACCATCGACAGCGTCACCGTCTCTATGGATTCGTACGACTTGTTCGCGGCGTGCCACACCATTCGAACATTTCTCGATGTGCTCACTAATTGGTACATCCGCCGTAGTCGCGATCGATTCTGGGCGGGCGATCAAGACGCAATAGATACGTTGCATACGGTTCTCGACTACGTCACAAAGATCTCAGCACCATTGCTGCCGTTGTTGAGCGACGAAATAAGTAGGGGGCTGTCAAACGGTGGACCAAGCGTTCACCTTGCCGATTGGCCCACAAGTGCAGCACTCCCACGCGATGCGGCGTTGGTCGCATCTATGGACATGGTGCGCGATGTGTGTTCGTCGGCGTTGTCAGTGCGTAAGGCACATGGTCGTCGTGTTCGTCTTCCACTGCAATCAGTCACTGTTGCGTCACCCTCTGCAGCATCGCTCGATAAATTCCTCGACATCGTTCGCGATGAAGTCAATGTGCGCGAGGTTATTCTTACGGACGATGTCGCAGCTGTCGCCTCTCACGAATTGCAAGTAGTTCCCGCCGTAGTGGGCCCGCGTCTTGGAAAGAACACGCAAAAAGTTATCGGTGCAGTGAAGAAGGGCGAATGGGAGCAGCGTGGTGATGTCATCGTTGTTGCCGGCGAAGAATTGCAGCCTGGAGAGTACGCATTGAAGCTGGTCACCAAAGAAGGAACTGCAAGTGCGCCGTTGCCGGGCGGATCTGGAGTTGTGGTGTTGAACACAGATGTCACGCCAGAGCTTGAAGCCGAAGGTCTCGCACGAGATGTTGTGCGTGCAGTTCAGCAAGCCCGCCGAGACGCCCAACTCAATGTGTCCGATCGAATCACTCTCACTCTGAGCGTGGATGACGTGGTCGCCACCCAACTGGCACCGCATGAAGCACTTATTTCTGGTGAAACTCTGGCTACGTCTGTGGTCTGGGACCCTTCTTTGGAGCGTTCAGTCTCCATTGAAGGGACATCCATAGGTGTGTCAGTTTCCGCTAATCGTTGAGTTAGGCCCTTTCGGGTCGTAGCCTCTCGGGGCAACACGGGCATCCCCGTTGAAAGAGAGTATTCACCATGGCAAGCAAGAAGAAGCCAGTGGCTAAGAAGCCCGTAGCGAAGAAGGCTGCACCTGCCAAGAAGAAGGCCGCACCTGCGAAGAAGGCTGCTCCTGCGAAGAAGAAGCCAGTTGCAAAGAAGGCTGCTCCTGCGAAGAAGAAGCCAGTTGCAAAGAAGGCTGTTCCTGCCAAGAAGAAGGCCGCACCCGCCAAGAAAGTGGCGGCGAAGAAGCCAGTTGCGAAGAAAGTTGTTCCCGCGAAGAAGAAGCCGGTTGCAAAGAAGGTTGTTCCTGCCAAGAAGAAGGCTGCACCTGCCAAGAAAGTGGCGGCGAAGAAGCCAGTAGCAAAGAAGGCTGTTCCTGCGAAGAAGGTTGCGCCCGCAAAGGCAGAGGCGAAGAAAATTGACACCAAGAAGGCGGAGACAAAGAAAGCTGCGCCAGCGCCAGCAAAGCCCGCCGCGCCAGTTGCACCAGCGGGTCCACCGCCGATGCCTCCTCGTAAGGCAATCAAGAAGCCAGAACCTCCGAAGCGTCCAGTCATTGTGAAGGGCGCATCGCAAGATGGAGTGACATCAACAAAAGAGTTCGATTTGAAGTTCCTCTTTGCACAACGTGAACTGTTGTTGCAAGAACGCACAAAACTCACCGGTCAGGCGAATCGTCTCGAGAGCGAAGCAAATGCACTCATTGCCGATGCCGAGATGGGCGATGTTCAGTTCGACGACGAAGGCGGAGAAGGCGACACCATGGTGGTGGAGCGCGACCAAGACTTGGTCTTGATGGCCGCTGCACGACAAGTAGTGGAAGAAATTGATGCCGCTTTGGAGCGCATGAAGAATGGTGAATACGGATACTCGCTCGTGTCTGGATTTCCTATTCCGAAAGAACGTTTGAAGGCTCGTCCGTGGGCCACCGAGCTCGTCACAGAACGTGCCGGCGGGCTGGGACGCCGTTAGGCGTTCACGTTCGTGCCTTCCGTGCGCCGCTTGGCGCTCATCATTGGTGTTTGTGTCGCACTCGACCAGATCACGAAGTCCTGGGCTGTCTCAGCCCTCGACAATGGCCACACCATCGACATTGTGTGGACTCTGCGATTCGCATTGGGATTCAACAGCGGTATTGCCTTCTCACAGGCGCAAGGACTTGGGCCAGTAGTGGGGATCATTGCCATCGCTGCGGTGGTGTTCCTCGTTCGCAACATGCTGAGTGCTCATCATCCGCTGATGTCGTACGGGTTGGCAGGAATCGTGGCAGGTGCAATCGGCAACCTCGCCGACAGAGTGTTCCGAGGTGATGGGTGGCTTCATGGCAAAGTGGTCGACTTTATAGATCTTCAATGGTTTCCCGTGTTTAACGTTGCAGACTCATGCATCACGCTTGGCGCGATAGCGGTCATTGTCGGATTGTTCGTTGAGCAGAACGCTGCTCGAAAGGATGCAGAAGCGTCATGAAAGTTGAAGAAACTGTTCCAGGCGCACTTGATGGCGAACGTATCGATCGCATTGTGTCCATCATCGCCGACATCTCTCGATCAGACGCAACGAAATTGATTGCGGATGGTGGGGCCGAAGTAGATGGAGTTCTTGTCTCATCGGGGAAGCCACGCTTGAAGGAAGGGCAGATTGTTGTTGTCGATCTCAACAAAATTCCTGTTGAAGAACTACCAGGACCCGATGCATCTGTTGTGCTCGATGTTGTGTATGTCGACGACGACATCATTGTCATTAACAAGAGCGCCGGAATGGTGGTTCACCCAGCATCAAGTCACGGAACCGGAACCGTGGTGAATGGCATTCTTGCCCTGTATCCCGAGGTGGCAACGGTGGGCCAGCCTGCGCGTCCAGGAATTGTGCATCGTCTCGACGCGGGCACTACCGGAATGATGGTGGTTGCTCGTTCACAACGCGCGTACGACTCACTAGTGGAAGCTCTGTCGGAACACGAAGTGGGTCGTGAATATGTGGCCTTGTCGTGGGGTCACTTCGATTCGCCAACTGCAACAGTTGATGCAGCAATTGGTCGACATCCGCGAGACCCCATGAAGATGGCGGTGGTGAATAGCGGCAAGTGGGCGCGCACACATCTCCAGGTGTTGGAAACGTTTAATGAACCAGCAGATCTCAGTCTTGTTCAGTGCACCTTAGAAACTGGGCGTACACATCAAATTCGCGTTCACCTTGCTGCGGTTGGTCATTCAGTAGTGGGGGACACCATGTATGGCGGAGCGAAATCGGCGCTCAAGGCTGATCGCCCCATGCTTCATGCGCGTCGTCTCACGTTGATCCACCCAGGTTCACATGAAGAAATGACCTGGGAAGCAGAAATACCGAACGACATGCGCGTGGTGTTGTCGAAGTGCTCGACGCACAACCCCGACGCAATTTAGTGGTGATGGTGTGGGTCGGCCTTTGGCCACTCACCCGTGCCTGCAGCAGCGGCGGCAATTGATTCCAGCGTGTATGCATCGAGATGTTCGCGCATGTGTTGTCCGGCTACATCCCAAATTGCTAACAGCACGCATTGACCTTCGTGATCGCAGGAGCCGTCCTGGTGAGGCTGGCCAAAGTCTCCCAAGGTGATGGGGCCATCGACAGCGGAGATGATTTCGGAGAGCTTGATGTCTTTGGGCAGTTTGGCCAAGACATAACCGCCGCCAACGCCACGCTTTGAACGAACAAGTCCGGCGCCTTTTAGGGCCAGCAAGATTTGTTCCAGGTAGGGCTGGGGAAGGCCTGTGCGGTCGGCAATGTCGCGAACTGAGGTGGGTCCGCCATCGTCGGCATGAAGGGCCAACGACAAAAGGGCCCGACAGGCATAATCACCTCGCGTAGAAACTCGCACAGAGACATCGTAGGTGGTGAACTAGTGGGGTGAGCGCTCCTACACCTGTCCTTCCCCAATATTCGGGTGGTTGCCTCTCGAACATCATTCCGTCTTTGTGTGCCCCGGGTGGGCCACGCACGGTGCCGTCGTGGATGCCCCAGATGGTTGCTGGCGCTCAGCGCATCGTTGTTTTGTTGGTGGATGGGCTGGGATGGAACCAACTTCAGGCTCACTCCACCCACATGCCCACATTGTCGTCGTTTACTGGTGGTCACATCACGTCCATCACTCCGTCCACAACAGCCACCGCACTCACCTCATTGGTGACCGGTCTTGCACCCGGAGAGCACGGTCTCATTGGTTATCGGGTGGACATGGGAAACACCGTGATGAACGTGTTGCGCTGGGGAGACGAAACGGGAGACTTGCGTCGCGCATTCCCGCCTGAAACCACTCAGCCATGTCCTCCGTTTCTTGGTCTCAGTGTTCCTGTTCTCAGTAAGGCAGAACTTGAAGGAACAGGTTTCACGCGAGCACATCTGAATGGTGTGAAGCACATGGGATGGCGTGCATCGAGCAGTATTCCTGTCCTTATCCGTACGGCACTCGATGCAGGTGAAGAGTTTGTCTACGCCTATTACGACGGTGTCGACAAGATTGCACACGAGCGCGGATTTGGTGAGTTTTACAACGCTGAACTTCGTGCGACCGACACATTGATCGCTGACATCGTGTCGGTGCTTCCGCCCGACACAGTTTTGATAGTGACCGCTGATCATGGTCAGGTGCATGTGGGTGATAACACCATCATTCCTGCAGCAAATATCACTACACACGTCAGTCACCAGTCGGGTGAAGGCCGTTTTCGTTGGTTGCATGCCAAACGTGGTCGTGAGGGTGCGGTTCTTGACGCAGCGCGTCAATACGACGATGTTGCGTGGGTGGTCACCAAAGAACAAGTTCTCGATGAGTGCTGGTTCGGTCCGCGAGTTTCTGAACCTATTGCTCGCCGCATGGGTGATGTGGCACTCGTTGCTCACGGGCCTGTCAGTTTCGATGAGCCGCTCGATAGTGGCGCGTTTGACCTTGTGTGTCGTCATGGTTCGCTCACGGAAGATGAAATGCTGGTGCCACTTCTTGCGTATAAGTCGTAAAGGTGCTGTCTCGAATCCTCGTGGTGTTGGCAGAATAGAGCCGTGACACAAAATGGTGAATCTCCCCATGTTGTAACGGGCGCCGAAATTGTGAATTCGGTTCCGTCTTTCGACGGCGACATGCCTGCTACAGAGAGCGTGACCGAACCAGCCAAAGTGATGCGTATCGGTTCCATGGTTCGCCAACTTCTCGAAGAAGTTCGCGGCACACAACTCGATGAAGCAAGTCGTGAACGGCTTGCCGAAATCTATGAACGGTCAATTGTTGAAATTTCGACCGCATTGTCGCCAGACCTCGTTGAAGAACTACACATCTTGGCGTTGCCATTCAAAGATGGGGAAGTGCCAAGCGAAGGCGAACTGCGCGTCGCCAAGGCACAACTTGTGGGCTGGTTAGAGGGACTCTTTCACGGAATCCAAGCAACCCTTTTCGCGCAACAGATCGCCGCTCGTCAGCAAATTGAGCAAATGCGTCAGATCCCACCCACTGGTCCCGGCTCAAGTGGCCCGGGCGGAACATATCTGTAAGTCTGCGCCGAAGGCCAAGGTGGCCGACGCACCCGACTGCTACTTTTGACATCCTCGCCCGTTGGTGCGCGACTTCTGGTCGTTTGCCATCACCGTGCGTTACTAGTTACAGGTTTGGAAGGAGTGGAGAGTGTCGTCGTCGTTTACACATCTCCACGTTCATACCGAGTTCTCCATGTTGGACGGTGCAGCCCGTCTCGACGAACTTGTTTCCAAAGCCGTTGAAGACGGTCAGCCTGCGCTCGGAATTACGGACCACGGCAACATGTACGGCGTTATCGACTTCTACAAAGAATGTCGAAAGCAGGGCATCAAGCCCATCATTGGCACCGAGGCCTACATGGCTCACGACCATCGCACCGAACGCATTGCGCGGCGCGGACGGTTAGACGACAACGGCGGGTCAGATGAAGGCGGGAGAAAGCAGTACTACCACCTCACCTTGCTCGCCGAGAACAACGAGGGCTATGCCAACCTCATCAAACTGTCCAGTTATGCATTCCTCGAGGGCTATCACTACAAGCCACGAGTCGACTGGGAACTGTTAGAACGCCATGCGTCTGGCCTTATTGCCACCACCGGATGTTTGGGCGGCCATGTGTTGCAGTCGCTTCTCAATGGCGACGAAAAAGGTGCGCTGCAAAAAGCGGGTCGTCTGCAGGAAATTTTTGGAAAAGACAATCTGTTCGTCGAGCTTCAGAATCACGGCATCGCCGACCAATTGCGTACCAATCCCAAGTTGGTAGAGATCGCTCAGAAAATTGGCGCGCCTCTTCTTGCTACGAACGACTCGCACTATGTCAACCAGGCCGACCACGAGGCACACGACGCATTGCTGTGTGTGCAAACCGGTGCGTTCATGAGAGACCAAGATCGCTTTAAGTTCGAAGGAACCGAGCACTATCTCAAATCTGCTGAAGAGATGCGTTACCTCTGGCGCGAACTTCCTTCTAGTTGTGACAACACCCTGTGGATCGCTGAGCGTGCAGATGTCAACATCGAACTGGGTACCTATCGCTTGCCCGTATTTGCAGTGCCTGCAGAATTTGAAAACGACGAGAAGTATCTCGAACATCTCACATGGCAGGGTGCACAAATGCGCTGGGGTTCAGACCTTCCTGCCGACGTTGTGGAACGTGTGTCGTTCGAACTGGGTGTCATCAAACAGATGGGATTCAGTTCGTATTTCCTCATCGTGTGGGACCTCATCAAGCACGCGAAAGATTCCGGCATTCGTGTTGGTCCAGGTCGCGGTTCGGCAGCTGGGTGTGCCGTTGCCTACTGCCTGCGCATCACTGAACTCGACCCGTTGAAGTACGACCTTCTGTTTGAACGATTCTTGAATCCGTCACGAGTCAGCATGCCCGACATTGACATGGACTTCGACTCTCGTTATCGCGATCACATGATTCGCTATGCCGCCGAGAAATATGGTCGCGATCACGTTGCGCAAATCATTACGTTTGCCACCATTAAGGCGCGTAATGCCGTGCGCGATGCCGCACGCGTGCTTGGTCATGAATATGCAGTAGGCGACAGCATCGCCAAACTCATGCCGCCACTTATTCAAGGTCGAGACACTCCATTGGCAGCGTGTCTCGAGTTCGACGAAAAATTTGCAGATGGATTCCGCGAGGCTCAAGCACTTCGTGAACTCGTCGGTCGCGACGAAGTTGCTGCCAAGGTGGTGGAGGTTGCACGCGGTCTCGAAGGTCTGAAGCGGTCCGACGGTATCCACGCCGCTGCTGTGGTGATTACTCCCGAACCACTCATGGAGTACTTGCCCATTCAGCGCAAACCCGTTGGAGACCTCAAAGCCGACGAAGCGCCCATCGTGACGCAATATGAAATGCACGCAGTTGAAGAACTCGGGCTTCTCAAGATGGACTTCTTGGGTCTACGTAACCTCGACGTCATTACCGACACCGTCGAGATGATTCGCCGTCAACGCGACGCCAGCTTCGATATCGACACTGTTCCACTAGACGACCAAGCAACGTTCGAATTGTTGGGCAGGGGAGACACCATCGGAATCTTCCAGTTGGAGTCTGCTCCTATGCGAGCACTCTTAAAGTCCATGCGCCCTACGTCGTTTGAAGACGTCAGTGCGGTGTTGGCTCTGTATCGCCCGGGCCCCATGAGTGCCAACATGCACAACGACTACGCCGACTACAAGAACAATCGCAAGACTCCGGAGTACTTCCACCCCGAAGCGCGCGAACTTCTTCACGACACGTTTGGTCTCATGGTGTACCAGGAAAGCATGATGCGTGTGGCTCAACGATTTGCTGGGTACTCGCTGGCCCAAGCAGACAACTTGCGTAAGGCGTGCGGCAAAAAAGACCCGGTCGCCATGGAAAAAGAAGAGTCGGTCTTTGTCGACGGATGCGAAAAGACTGGTTACGGACGTGAACTCGGCGAATCCTTGTTTGCCGTTATTCGAAAATTTGCTGACTACGCATTCAACAAGAGCCATACGTTCGGATACGGACTCATCTCGTATCAAACGGCATTTCTCAAAGCGCACTTCCCTGTGGAGTACTCAGCCTGCTTGTTGTCTTCCGTTAAGGGCAACTATGAAAAGGCAGCTATTCACTTGGCCGACTGCCGCGCCATGGGCATCGTCGTATCAAACCCAGATGTCAATGCTGGTCGTTCCGAGTTCGAAGCGATCAGTACCGAATCAGAAAAGCGCATCGTGTTCGCATTGTCAGCGGTGCGCAACGTGGGTGAAGGTTTGGTGGCGCTCATCACGCAAGAGCGCGACACCAATGGTCCTTTCGCATCCTTCCACGACTTCGCACTCCGTGTTCCCGAACAAGCACTCAATAAGCGAGCCGTTGAGTCGCTCATTAAAGCGGGCGCATTCGATTCCTTTGGTCATCCACGTCGTGGGTTGCTCATGGCGTATGAATCCATCATCGACGATGCCATCGCAAAACGTCGTGAAGAAGAAAAGGGCGTCATGTCGCTCTTTGGAGAACTCGAAGAGTCAACATCGGGTGGCTGGTCCTCTGAAATTGCTATTCCTGATCTTCAGTTCTCAAAGCCCGACCAACTTCGTCACGAGAAAGACATGTTGGGTCTGTACATCTCCGACCATCCGCTCAAGGGTGTGGAACTTGCACTGCGTCGACTCACCACAAGCACCATTCGAGACCTAGAGACGCGCGAAGCGGGCATGGTCACCATTGGTGGTGTTTTGTCATCGTTGAACCGTCGCTTCACCAAGCGCGGCGATCAAATGGCAACGTTCGTGTTAGAAGACATGGACGCCAGCATCGAAGTAACGGTGTTTGCAAAGGTTCTTGCCGAGTTTGGACACCTTCTGGCCAATGACCTTGTTGTCACGGTCACGGGCCGACTCAACAAGCGCGAAGACAATCCGGCCAGCTTTAGTGCGCAACGAATCGTTGTTCCTCAGAACCTCGACCAACGAATTCCCGAAATTGTGCTGTCTCTTCCAGCCGGGTTCACCGCCGAAAAACTAGACACTCTCAAGACCATCATTTCTGAGTTTCCCGGAATGTCTCCCATTCGTATCCAGTTGCCCAGTGGCAAAATGTTCGACCTCGGCGGCAGTGCATTGGTCGACATGGAGAAGGCTGTGGCCCCATTGCGCCTCACATTTGGCTCAGGTTCGGTCAAAATCGTCTGATTTCGCCTCTTTGTTTCGGGGTTCTCGCCCTCGGAATGGCAGAATAGAAGGGTTGTCTCTGGCAGACCCGCCAGTAACCCTAGGGAGCCGTTCCGTTCAATGTCGTTGGAAGTAGCCACACAGGACTGCAGTGCCCTCACCGAGGCCCAGATCGAAGAGATGCTCACCATTGAGGGTGGGTTTGGTCTTGCGCAGTTTCAGAAGGCCCAATCCGATTGGGTGCTGTGTACCTTGGCGCGCATCGACGGCAAATTGCATGGCGTCACTTTCTCTACGCTCGAGCGGATCGGTGGAACACCGTGTGTCCTCATTGGGCTTATGACCATCAAGCGCACTGGCAAGCGTGATGCAGTGTTGAAGGGTCTCATGGGCGAGGCCTACCACCGCGCACTCATGGCGTTCCCCGACGAAGATGTCGTTGTGGGCAGCCGTTTCGTCTCGCCAGACGGAGTGGAAGCGTTCAAGTCGCTCACCGACATCATTCCTCGTACGGGGCATCGTGCAGATGGGGAACAACGTGCATGGGGTAAGCGCCTCGCACGTCGCTTCGGAGTCGATAGCAAGTACGACGGTCAAACATTTGTTGTGGCGTCCGATGGTCAAAGTGGTTACCTCGATTTTGAATCATCAAAGCCAGAGAAGATCTCGGAAAACATCACTGCGTTGTTCACCACCGTGAATGCGAAAAAAGGTGGAGTCATCATTATCCACGGCTGGACCATGGCCGAAAGCTTGGTCAAGCTCGGCGCTCGTTCGTAACACTGTGGAGTTCGTCGAGCTCGTTCGCACACGGCGAATGACTCGCTCATTTTCATCAACACCTGTGCCGCCAGAGTTGTTGGAACACTGTGTTGAACTTGGGGTGCGGGCACCAAGTGCTGGCAAGTCTCAAGGGTGGCATCTGTTGGTGCTGACTGGCGACGAAACTTCTCAGTACTGGGACATTGCATTTCCCGCGGAACGCCGAGAAGGTTTCGCCTATCCCGGACTTTTCGCAGCACCTGTTATTGCGCTCGTCCTTGCAGATGAGCAGGCGTATCTCTCTAGGTATTCGGAACCGGACAAGCAGCGAACAGGATTAGGTGAGTCCACCGATGCATGGGTGGCGCCATATTGGACAATCGATGCATCATTTTCCACCATGACCTTGCTTTTGGCATTACACGACGTGGGTCTTGGTGCGTTGTTCTTCGCGCACGCGCAAGAGTATGCGCTACGAGATCAGTTTCACATTCCACAATCAGTTCACATCTTGGGAACTCTTGCGATTGGTTATGAAGCATCAGACAAAGCGCAAGAGGGGCGCAGCGCGAAACGATCTTTTGTAAATACGTCGTCAGTTATTCATCGCGGCCGTTGGTAGCCAGGCTCTGTCGAAACTGGTCAACGGTGGTTGCAGGCAACATGCACTGATGATCTCTGCACACGTAGGCCGAACCAGGAACTCTGTCGGTCCACACCGGTGAATCGAAGGGTTCACCCCACGCAACAACACTGTGTGGTCGCCACTGTTGTCTGAACTCATGGAGGAACTCGCCCGCAGGTCCAGGCAGGACCACTTCCATGGTGCCGTCAGCCAAGACCAGGCTCGCAGAGACGGCATGGCAGAAAGCCGATGGGGCAGAGGGTGCCACGCGAGCGAGGAGCCGCAGTGTGTCGATGGCGAATGTGCGCCACTGGGGTTCGCCGGTGAGCGCAGACAGTCGCAAAAACGCCATAGCGGCAACGGAGTTTGCCGATGGCGTTGCATTGTCCATTAAGTCTTTTTGTCGAACAATGAGTTGTTCGGCAGTGGTGCCCACCGTAAAGAAGCCACTGTTCTCTGTATCCCAGAACTCATCGCACAGTTGTTGTGCTGTGCTTCTCGCCACCATCAACCATTCGTGGTCAGCGGTGAGTTCATACATACGAACCATGGCGTCGACAACGTGTGCCAGATCGTGCGCAAGTGCAGTGTGCCTGGCGCGAGGTTCGGCGTTCGACTGCCAACTTCTCTTCCACGCTCCGGATTCATCACGCAAGTTGTCGACTAAGAATCGCGCATTCTTTACGGCGGCTGTGGTGAATTGTTCGTCTTCAAATGCTGCGGCCACTTCGCACAGCGAAGACAACATCATGGCGTTCCATTCCAGAAGTACTTTGTCGTCGAGTCCGGGTCGAGGGCGTTGGGCGCGAACAGTGTGAAGTTGTTGTCGCCATGTTTCCACCGTGGCAGGGCGCACAATGTCTGCTCGTTGGGCTATTCGGTTCGGTATGGAACGACCCTCGAAGTTTCCTGGTGTAGAGATATCCCAATAGGCGCATGCGGCCGCACTGTCGTTGCCAAGAACTGTGTGAATCTCTGTAGGAGTCCAGGTGTAGAACGCCCCTTCTTCAGAATGACCGTGTTCATCTAAAGAGTCGGCGTCCTCGGCGCTAAAGAATCCGCCATCAGGATGTGACAAGTCGGTCAATATATAGGCCACAATCTCGCGAACAATCTGTTCGTCTCGTACTTCGCGATTCATTTGCCACATGTGGAGGTACACGCGCACAAGAAGCGCTTGGTCGTACAACATCTTTTCAAAGTGGGGAACGAGCCATCTGTCGTCAACGCTGTAGCGAGAGAAACCGCCACCGATGTGGTCGTACATGCCACCTGCTGCCATGGCATCGAGTGATGTGCGCACCATGTCCACAAGTTGTGAGTCGTTGTTCAGTAAGGACACTCGCAACATGAGATCGAGACCAAACGTTGATGGAAACTTTGGCGCGCCACCAAAACCGCCCCAGGTGGAATCGAACGAAGACTGCAGCGCGCCAATAGTGGTGGACACAAGTTGGCGCGCATCAACGGCAGGCGCGGGTTCAACATGTGCGGTGCGACCAATGGCTTCAACCAGAGCATCAATGTTCTGTTGCAATTCATCGCGGCGGTTACGCCATGCATCGTCGACCGCTTCCATCAACTTCACAAATGTTTCGCGTGGGTAGTAGGTACCGCCATAGAACGGTTCACCGGTTGGTGTGCAAAAGACGGTCATGGGCCAACCGCCACGTCCAGTGAGTGCTTGCACTGCATCCATGTAGACCGCATCAACATCGGGACGTTCTTCTCTGTCCACTTTGATGTTCACAAACAGTTGGTTCATGACCGCTGCGGTGGCGTCATCTTCAAAACTTTCATGCGCCATCACGTGGCACCAGTGGCAGGCGGAGTAGCCGACCGACAACAGAATGGGTTTGCCTGTTGTTTGCGCTTCGGCAAAAGCCTCGTCACCCCACTGATACCAATGGACGGGGTTATCTCGATGTTGTCGAAGATATGGCGACGAAGCGTCGGCGAGTCTGTTCACGAAGAACTATGCACCCATGGCGTGGTAGCCACCGTCAACATGGATGATCTCGCCAGTTGTAGCGGGGAACCAGTCCGACATCAGTGCAAGAACTGTCTTTGCGACCGGTGTGGAATCTGTGACATCCCATCCAAGTGGTGCTCGTTCATCCCACACGTCTTCAAACTTCTTGAACCCGGGGATGGACTTCGCTGCCATTGTCTTGATGGGTCCTGCTGCCACCAAATTGCAGCGAATACCGCGTGGTCCCAAATCCTTGGCGAGGTATCGGTTTGTTGCTTCAAATGCGGCTTTAGCAACGCCCATCCAGTTGTACGCAGGCCATGCAACGGTGTTGTCAAAGTCGAGACCAATGATGGTGGAACCTGGGCTCATTAATGGGAGAAACGCGTCAGCCATTGTCTTCAGTGAGTACGCGGAAATCTCCATCGCTACCGCAACATCGCTCCACTGCGCTGCCAGGAAATCGTCGCCTAGACACACCTCGGGCGCGAATCCGATGGCGTGGAGTACCGCATCAACATGGCCAAGTGATGCGCGCACATTTTCACGAACTGATTCCACGTGCTCTGCATTGGTGACATCAAACTCGAAAACCTGGACGGGAGTGTCCAACTTGCGTGCTGTGCGTTGAGTGAGTGACAACGCACGCCCAGCACCGGTAAGAACAATTTCGGCGCCTTCTCGTTGAGCGAGTTGTGCCACACGAAAGGCCAACGAGGCGTCGGTAAGTACGCCTGTGACCACAATTTTCTTGCCATCGAGAAGTCCCATGGTTATGACCGTAGTTCGGCAGGGGTCTATGTGTAAGGCTCTACAGAATGCGTATTGGAATCCTCGGTGGAACCGGACCTGCTGGAACTGCTCTCGGAGCGCGGCTTGCGTCGGTTGGCTACGAAGTTGTGCTTGGCTCTCGTTCGAAGTATCGCGCTCTTGAAGCGTGTGACTCGGTGAAGGCAAAGTGGCCCGACCTCAATCTCAACCTTCAGGCCGGAGACAATCACGCCGCTTCAGCATGTGACGTAGTGGTGCTTGCTACTCCATGGGACGGCGCGGCCACCACCGCTCAGGAGCACATCGATTTACTGGCAGGCAAAGTTGTCATCAGCATGGCAAACGCACTCGTTCGAGTGGGTCACGAATTCCAGCCACTCCTTCCACCACGCGGAAGTGTTGCCGCTCATGTTCAAGCCGCAGTTCCCCAATGTCGTGTGGTGGCTGCGTTCCATCACTTGCCTGCAACCGAACTTGGCCATCTTGGTGACCCCATTGACTCTGACGTTCTTATTTGTTCCGACGATGTTGAAGCCACACAGATTGCAATGGAGATCACGTCAAAGATTCCAGGGTGTCGTCCACTCGATGCGGGTGAACTTTCAAACGCAACCGCTATTGAAGCTTTCACTGCAGTGCTTCTTCAGTTGAATGTTCGCTACAAGACCCGTGTTGCTCCAAAGTTGACCGGTATCAAGCGAGATCCTCGGGCCCAGGCGTAACGTTCATGAGCATGCGGTTGTACGACACGGCTCGACGCGAGGTTGTTCCGTTTACGCCCGGGGACACCGTGCTCATGTACACGTGCGGCATCACGCCGTATGACGCCACACATCTCGGACACGCTGCAACTTTCCTCGTATACGACATTCTCCAGCGTCGCCTTATCGATCGTGGTCACACCGTTCGTTGTGTTCGCAATGTCACCGACGTAGACGATCCTTTGTTTGCAAAGGCACGCGAATTGGGTGTGCACTATCTCGACCTCGCAGCTGGTGAAGAAGCTCGTTTCAATCGCGACATGGAAGCCTTGAATGCATTGCCGGTGTACAGCACCCCACGTGCGTCGTCTGCAATCTCCGATATTCGCGGCTTTATTGGCATGGTGCTCGACCGCGGATTCGCATACGCCGCAGGTGGTTCTGTGTATTTCGATGTCACGAAGTTTCCGTCTTTCGGCGAAGTGTCGCATTACTCACACGAGCAGATGATTGAGTTTGCTCGCCAACGAGGTGGCAATGTCGATGATCCCCACAAACGAAATCCGTTGGACTTTGTGTTGTGGCACCCATCTGCCGACGATGAACCGTCGTGGGATGCTCAATGGGGTGCGGGCCGCCCTGGTTGGCACATTGAATGTTCCGCGCTTGCACTTCGCGAACTTGGAACCACTATCGATCTCCACGGTGGCGGAAGCGACCTCATCTTTCCGCATCACGAGTGCGAACGTGCTCAATCTGAAGCTGCAACAGGGGAGACCTTTGTTCGGCATTGGATGCATGTTGCGATGGTGTTCAAAGATGGCGAAAAGATGTCAAAGAGTTTGGGCAACTTGGTCTTCGTCGATGCATTGCGCAAAGAGTGGGACCCGCGCAGCATTCGTTTGGCCGTTATCGAACACCACTATCGCAATGAATGGGAATGGGACGACCAATTGATGCCTCGTAACCATCAGCGGTTGCTGGCGTGGAAGGCCTCTGTGGGTGGCACTGCGTCACCTGTGCTCGACCAAGTTCGTGAACATTTGGACAACGACCTCAATACTCCCGCCGCAATTGCTGCCATCGATTCCGCTGCGGCTGCTGGGCACGATGTGTCAACCAGTGCCTCGCTCTTAGGTGTGGAATTGGACGCTTCGCTGTCTCCTGCGTGACATCTCCTGCGTCGCAGGTCACATCGGTATTGATCATTTGTAAATGGTTGGTTATGCCTGTTTGTAAGGTCTGATTTTGGGTCTATTGTCGGCGGTACATGGCCACCGACGACGAACGCAATTCAGCTGAACCACAATCAGCCGCCTTGCCCGGAACAGGTCGCGCCCAAATTCGCGCGCGTCGTGTCATTGCGCCACTTCTGAATCGACTCTGGAACGTCACTATTGAGGGTGCTCACAACATTCCATCCGACGGTCCTGCAATCTTGTGTCCAAATCACATCAGTTTTTTCGATTCAGTCTTCACAATAGTGTACGCAAAACGACAAATCAGTTTCGTCGGTAAAGCCGAGTACATGGATTCATGGAAAACAAAACATTTGTTTCCCGCGCTTGGAATGATTCCCATCGACCGCGCTGGTGGATCCAAGAGCGAAGGCGCACTCATTGCGGCAGAGCAAGTGTTGCGCCGCGGAGAACTCTTCGGCATTTATCCCGAAGGGACCCGCAGCCGCGACGGCATGTTGTACAAGGGTCATACCGGCGCTGCACGGCTTGCATTGAAAGTGGGTTGCCCCATAATTCCGGTGGGCATCATTGGTACGAGAGAAATTCAACCGCCCGATACGTTCTTTCCGAAAATCGGATTGGAGTGCACGGTGAAGTTCGGAACTCCCATTGATCCCTCTCGCTATTCGTCCCGCGGAGACGACCATTTGGTCCTGCGTGAAATCACAGATGAGTTGATGTTCGAGATTCGAGAATTGACGGGCCAGGAATACCGAAACGTGTATGCCACAAAGAAAGCCGAAGCGCTGCCCACCGATACGGCCGTCGTCTCCTCCTAGCAAATAGGACAGGGTGCTCTGGTGCCCGCTCCGTAGAATGGGGGCCTCATGGCTGATATCTCTGTCCTTCTCCCTGATGGTTCCGCTCGCTCCGTGCCTGCCGGTGCCACCATTGCCGATGTTGCGGCATCCATCGGGTCTCGCTTGGCAAAGGCTGCACTTGCCGGAACCGTCAATGGTGACGAAGTCGACCTCACCACCGTGGTTGCCGACGGTGTCACGGTGTCTGTTATCACCGCCGATTCCGATGCTGGTCGCCATGTTCTGCGCCACTCCACCGCCCATGTGTTGGCTCAAGCAGTAGTGCAGTTGTTCCCCGGAGCTCAGTTCTCCATTGGTCCTGCTATTGAAGATGGTTTCTATTACGACTTTGAATTGCCTGGCGGTCGCACATTCTCAGACGACGACCTTTCGTCAATTGAAGCTCGCATGCGCCAGATTATGAAAGCGAACCAACCGTTCATTCGCTCAGAACTCAGCGCCGCCGATGCATTGACATTGTTCGCATCACAGAAGTACAAGTGCGAAATCATTGAGCGCGTCACCTCGGGTGCCGCCGACGGCAGCGATGCCGGTGAAGTGGGTAACTCCGACACCATCAGCGTGTATCGCAACTCCGATGAGTTTGTCGATCTGTGTCGTGGCCCTCACGTGCCTTCCACTTCTCGACTTGGTCACTTTGCCCTCATGAAAGTTGCCGGTGCGTATTGGCGAGGCAACGAAAAAGGCCCCATGTTGCAACGCATCTACGGAACCGCGTGGGAAAGCGAAGTTGCACTGAAAGAACACCTGCATCGTCTTGAAGAGGCAGGGAAGCGCGACCATCGCAAGCTTGCTAACGAACTTGACCTGCTGTCGTTCCCATCGGAACTTGGCGGTGGACTCGCAGTGTGGCATCCAAAGGGCGCCATTATTCGCAAGCTCATGGAGGACTACAGCCGTCAACGTCACCAAGACGGCGATTACCAGTTCGTTTATACGCCACATCTTGCAAACGCCAACTTGTTTGCACAGTCAGGTCACCTCGACTTCTATGCCGACGGCATGTACCCGCCCATGGAGATGGACAACGGCACGTACTACATGAAGCCCATGAACTGCCCTATGCATTGCCTTATTTACGGCAGTCGTCAGCGCAGTTACCGCGAACTACCTCTGCGCTTGTTCGAACTTGGAAACGTGTATAGATACGAACGCGCCGGAACTTTGCATGGTTTGTTGCGTATTCGCGGCTTTACGCAGGACGATAGCCACATCTATTGCACTGAAGATCAAATGGCAGAAGAAATCGCCTCGCTTCTCGATTTCATCATGTCGGTATTGCGTCGTTTCGGGTTCAATGACTTTGAGTTCAACTTGTCAACGCGTGACCCAGAGAAATCTGTTGGCTCCGACGAAATCTGGGAGAAAGCCACCATCGCATTGGGTGATGCTTTGGGCTCGCACGGACTTGAATACAAGATCAAAGATGGCGATGCAGCTTTCTACGGACCCAAAATCGACATCGATGTTCGTGATGCCATTGGTCGAAAGTGGCAGCTCAGCACAATTCAGTTGGACTTTAACTCTCCAGAACGTTTTGGTCTTGAGTACGTGGGTAACGATGGTCAGCGTCGTCGCCCCATCATGATTCACCGTGCACTTATGGGATCAATTGAACGATTCTTTGGGGTTCTCATTGAGCACTACGCAGGCGCATTCCCCACATGGTTGTCGCCCGAACAGGTTCGTGTGTTGCCTGTTGCTGCAGCCCACAACGAGTACGCGCAGTCTGTTGTGACTCAATTGAAGTCGCGCGGATTCCGTGTCGACATTGATCACGCCGATGAACAACTTGGCAAGCGAATTCGTAATGCCAAAACTGGCAAGGTTCCCTATGTTCTCGTTGTTGGTGACGACGACGTGGCACATGGAACTGTCGGAGTGAATCCACGTGGCGGAGATGTAGAACGTGATGTCACGGTTAGTGCATTCGTCGATCGATTGGCAGCCGATGTTGCCGAAGGACAATCGGGCGGCGAATAAATGTCGCTAGAACAATTGTGGAACGGCTGGCGTGCGGAGTATGTCGGGAACGGCGCCTCGCACTCATCTGACCCATCCAAGTCGGTGTTTACTCGCATCTTGGAATCTGGCCTCTCCGATGAAGAAGCCCACATTGTTCATCGTTCGTCTCACTGTTTCGTCATTTTGAATGCGTACCCGTATGCCACTGGCCATCTCTTAGTTCTTCCGTATCGAGAAGTGGCCAACCTTGAAGATCTGTCTGTTGATGAATCTCGCGATGTGTGGGCAACCGTGACTCAAGCAACCGTGGCGCTTCGTGTGTCGCATAACCCTGATGCACTTAATGTCGGAATCAATCTCGGCGCTGCAGCGGGTGGCAGTATTGCGCAGCACCTTCATGTTCATGTTGTGCCACGCTGGAATGGCGATTCAAACTTCATGACCGCTGTTGCTTCTACTCGAACAATTCCTGAATCACTTCCCGATACTGCGTCAAAAGTGCGTAGTGCATGGCCCAAGGGGGACCAATGACAGACGACATCCGCGATCAACTTCCGGAAGATCTCAACGCAGTCGATCACATCGGCGTGTACGACTTTCCCGACAACAGCCGTCGCCGCATTCCTGGCGTCATTTATGTAGTGCTTGCCGCTGCATGTGTAGGGGTGTGGAAAGTTGCCGATTCCAATGACTCATCTTTGGTGAATCGCGGCCTCATCTTCGCCGCCGTCATTCTCGCGGTGATGGCAATTATCTCCATCACAAGCGGTTGGAAAATGACGGTCAATGAATCAGATGCATTGGTGATCGCTACTCGTGAGGTGGGATATCCCGTCGGCCACGCGTCTGCACAACAAGTGTGGCGCGGTGTTCGCAGCCGTCCCACCTGGCGTATTTTTTGCTACAGCGCCGAAGAACCACCCCTTCGACGTGGGTTAGTTCTGGTCGATGCGGTGAATGGTTCTGTGGTCGAATGTCTGGTGGAGCAAAACCCAGAGGCTGAAGTGACCACACCAGAGACATCAGGGGAGTAGCGTTCTCTAAATGTTCGACGGCAGATTTCGAGCGCCGATTGAGCGCGCAGTCAAACCTGTTGGCATGTTGTTGCGTCGAACAGGAATGTCGCCCGATCATCTCACCATTCTCGGAATCGTGGTGGCTGTGGGCGCCGCTTTCGCTATTGGTCAGGGAGCCCTTCGTGGAGGCTTGGTCCTCGTTATTGCGGCGGCACTTCCCGACATGCTCGATGGCGCCTTAGCGAAGGCATCAAACTCTGCTAGCCAACGTGGAGCATTCTTTGATTCGGTCGTCGATCGTGTCACCGACTCGGTTCTGTTCGGCGGAGTGGCATGGTATTTCGCATCGGAGAAAAGTCCGCATCTTGCTCTGTTGCCTATGGCCATCATGGGTGTGTCGTCTCTTATTTCATACGAGCGCGCGAAAGCCGAATCACTTGGTTTGTATGCCAAGGGTGGCTTAATGGAGCGAGCAGAGCGCATTGTCGTTTTGTGCATTGGTCTCTTGTTCGATTCCTTGCTGGTTCCCATCATGTGGATCATGTTGGCGCTCACGGTCATCACCGCAATTCAGAGATTTGTTCAGGTGTGGAAGCAGGCCGAAGTATCTGCCACCACCATGGCTAAACGTGAAGGTCGTCGTGTGCGCCGGGTGTCGCGCCAAAGTGCACGCGCGTCGCGTCGTCAATTGTCGGTTGTGTCGCGTCAGCGTCGACGCCAGCGCAATGGCTAATCCACTCGACGACATCAGCGATGCGTTCACCGTCGGTAGCTATCGCGTTGGTTCACTCATTGCGCGCCTCACTCCTGGTCCCATAGCCCAGGGCGCGGTGTCATTGCTGGCACCAGGCATCGCGTTGTCGCTACGCAATAAGCGACACATGATTGAACGTCATCTTCGTCGCGTCAACCCATCGTTATCCGGGCTGTCCTTAAGGCGTGCATCGCAGCAAGCGTTCGATAGCTACATGCGGTACTACACAGAAAGTTTTCGTCTTCCCACTTTGTCGAAACGGCATGTGGCTCGCTGTTTCACCGTGGATGGATTTCATCACGTTGAAGAAGCGCTAGAGAAAGGCAACGGCGTCATTCTTGCGTTGCCTCATCTGGGTGGATGGGAGTGGGCTGGCCGATGGATGGCCGATAAGGGTCATCGCATGACCGTCATTGTTGAACCACTCGACCCACCCGAGCTGTTTGAGTGGTTCGCCAAGCTTCGTCGCGATCTCGGTATGAATGTGGTTCCGCTCGGGCCACAGGCAGCGCCGGCAATCATGGCAGCGCTGAAGCGAAATGAAATTGTGTGCTTGTTGTCCGACCGCGACATTCAAGGTGGCGGAGTAGAGGTGGACTTCTTTGGTGAAAAGACAACTCTTCCTCCTGGACCTGCCATGTTGGGTATCAGGGGGAACACGCCAGTTCTTCCCGTTGGTGTGTATTTCACAAAATCAGTCGATGGTCATCACGCCGTGGTGAGGCCGCCTCTTCCGCTTGAGCGAATCGGTGGATTGCGTGAGTCGGTTGCTGCGGGCACACAAGCTTTAGCTAAAGAACTTGAAGGGCTCATCCGTCGCGCACCAGAACAATGGCATCTCTTTCAACCCAATTGGCCAAGTGACCCGGGATATAGCGAGCGAACTATTTCGTAATGAAAGACCGAATGGCGTCAGTTGCGCCCGGTGTCACCGAGTACCACACCCACGTTCCTTCTTTACGTGATTCCACAAGCCCAGCTTCACGCAACACTTTGAGGTGATGGCTAATTGTGGGTTGGCTGCGATCCAAAGGTTCTACCAAGTCACACGAACACATGCCGTCACGGCCAGCGCGACGCACGAGGTCGAAAAGTCGCAAACGAACAGGGTCTGAAAGTGCAGCAAACATGGGCGCGAGCGAATCTGCGCCAGCTTCCGACAGGGGTCGGCTCGAGAAGGGGACAGATCGTTGCTGAGTCACGTACTCATAATACATTGACAGTGGTCAATGTATTGATACATTGATGACTATCAAAGTAACCGCAGAAACCTGCGGCAGAAACGAGGCGACAATGTCACGAGTTCAACTGGCTCTCAATGTGGGGGACCTCGATCACGCAATCTTGTTCTACACGAAAATGTTCGGCGTGGGCCCCGCCAAAGTTCGCGAAGGGTATGCAAACTTCGCAATCGCCGATCCGCCACTGAAGCTGGTCCTTATCGCTGGTCATGGCGAACCAGGCACTATGAATCACGTTGGTGTTGAAGTGGAATCCACAGACGACGTGTCCGCCAAGATTCAACAAGCACAGTCGTTGGGATTACCTGTGGAAGTGCAAGAGAGCACCACGTGCTGTTTCGCTGTTCAAGACAAAGTGTGGGTAAAGGGAAACGAACTCCCATGGGAGTGGTACACCGTTCTTGAGGACGCCCCCGCCGACACCTCTCTGAAGCCCATGCCCATCATGTTGGGAGTTCCCAGCACCGGAAGTTGTTGTGGGCCAGAAGGATGCGACTAGACGCTCGTCATACAGGTGCCGAGTTTTTGGGCACCGCCTTATTGGTGATGTCTGTGGTTGGCTCGGGCATCATGGCCCAACAACTCACAACCGATGTGGGTCTCCAGTTGCTGGCCAATGCAATTGCAACGGGTGGAGCACTTTTGGGCCTCATCACAATTTTCGCTCCGCTGTCGGGTGCTTCGTTTAACCCTGTCGTCACTGTTGTGATGTCGGTCGTGAACAAGTCTGCAAATTGGTCGCAAATAGGTGCAGACATCGTTGCTCAGTGTGCCGGTGCTGTGTGTGGTGCAGTGCTGGCCAACATTATGTTTGCCCATCCGTTTATTGAAACGTCCACCAAGATTCGCACAGGTGGACCCACATGGTTCTCAGAAGTAGTGGCGACTGTGGGCCTCTTGCTCATTATTCGCGGCGGAACAATGGCTAAAGCAAACGTGGCTGCGTTGGTGGCGGCATGGATCACCGGCGCCTATTGGTTTACATCGTCCACCAGCATCGCTAATCCAGCGGTGGGGTTTGGTCGAATGTTCTCCGACTCTTTTGCGGGAATCGCACCAGAGTCGTGGCCAATGTTCGCTGTGATGCAGATCATTGGCGGCATTGTTGGATTAGGGCTCATGGTTTTTCTGTGGCCAGCGAAAGATGAGGTCAAGGTATGAGTGGCATTTTGTTTTTGTGTATTCACAACGCTGGGCGTTCACAGATGGCAGCCGGGTTCGCTCGCGAACTCTCTCACGGGACAGTCAATATTTTGTCGGGCGGATCTGAACCTGCAGATCAGGTAAATCCAGTTGCGGTTGAGGTTATGCGCGAAATCGGCATCGATATAGCGGGGTACACACCGCAGAGATTTACCGATGAACTACTTCATTCCGTCGATGTGGTTGTCACAATGGGGTGTGGCGACACGTGTCCGTTCATCCCGGGTAAGACATACGTGGATTGGCCGTTAGACGATCCGAAGGGTCGTCCCCTTGAAGAGGTGCGCCGTATTCGAGACGAGATTCGTGCTCGAGTAGAAGACCTGCTTGCTCAGTTGTAAAGAGCGAAGAGTTCGCCAATGGCTTTCGCCTGGCCACCCGTGGTGGAGGACATCACCGCAATTGGTGTAACGCCCGATGATGCCCACTCTTCAAGACGATCTCGTACGCGAGTTGCCGAACCGCTGATGGTGCAGTCATCGAGCCACTTGTCAGTCATAAACGACGTCACAGTGTCTTTCTGTCCGGAGTTGATGGCGTTCTCAATGGCATCCATCTCTTCGACGTATCCCGCTGCTTTCCAATAGTTGCGGTAATTGGGAAGAGATACATAGCCCGTCAAGGTTTTGCGGTTCACTGTGCGGGCCGCGTCGATGTCGTCGTCGATGACAGTGGGGATCATGTTCGACAAAAAGAATCCGTCACGAGCCGAGTTGGGAACTTCAGCAAGTTGTGAACTCATTCGGCTCAGAGATGCATTTGCCCAAATGGCTCCTTCTGCAATGTCACTTGCAAGTTGCAGCATCTTGTTACGAAGAGTGGCCAGATAGATAGGTGGAAGTTGGCCGCCGAAGCGTTCATTCGCACGCATTGCGGCTACGTAATCGGAGATGTCGGACAGTGGCTTTCCTGTGTTGACGCCAAGTCGTTGGGTGACTGGTCCGTGGCTGACTCCAATTCCAAAGCGGAAACGCCCATCTGACATTTCATTGATGTGGGCCACAGTGTTCGCAGCTTCAACGGGGTGGCTGTAATAGATGGGCTGGATGGAGGTCCAGTAATTGATGCGCGATGTCACGTGAGCAAGTGACACACACAATCCCATCGTTGCCCCAAGGCTTGGTATGGCAAGTCCGCTGAATCCACGCGATTCAGCCTCTGCGGCAAGTTCGAGAATTGCTCGTCGTTTGTTGGGAGTTGCAACAACGGAGAGAGCGGGACGGAAGGAAGTATCTACCTGGGCCATTCCGATACCGTAGTCGTCATGTTGCGAATAGGAATGGTGAGCCCGTACAGCCTCACAATTCCCGGCGGGGTGCAGCAACAGGTGCTTGGTCTTGCGCGCAGTTTGCGAGCCCTCGGCCACGAAGTACGAGTTCTCGGTCCTTGTGATGGGCCGCCACCCGACCCGTTCGTCACGCCTCTTGGCAACAGCCTCCCCACCGCAGTGAACGGATCTGTAGCGCCATTGGCTCCTGACGCGTCGGCAGCATTGCGCACTATTCGAGCGCTGAACGACGAAGCATTCGATGTGCTGCATGTTCACGAACCGCTTGTGCCTGGGCCTTCGCTCACCTCATTATTGGTGAAGCTTGCGCCTGTAGTTGCCACTTTCCATTCGGCAGGGGATTCCGGTGCGTACAAGGCCTTCTCGCGTCAACTCAAGTGGGTCGCTTCGCGAATCGATATTCGGGTTGCCGTGTCGAAAGATGCCGTTGAATTAGCGCATCGCTACATCGGGGGCGATTACGAAATCTTGTTCAATGGAATTGAACTTGGCATGTACAACGCAGTGCAGCCGCAACAGCGTGAGAACGCCATTTTCTTTTGTGGGCGACATGAGCCACGCAAAGGTCTCAGTGTTCTTCTCGAAGCACACTCACAGTTGCCTGCAGACGTTCGCCTCTGGATTGCGTCTGACGGCCCAGAAACAGAAGAACTCAAGGCGCGTTATCCCTCTGACTCGCGTATCGAATGGCTTGGTCGCATATCCGACGACGAGAAAGTCGATCGTCTTGCGCGCGCTGCGGTGTTCTGTGCGCCGTCTTTGCGTGGCGAGTCTTTCGGAATTGTGTTGCTCGAGGCAATGGCGGCAGGTACACCAGTTGTTGCCTGCGATATTGACGGCTATCGCAATGTCGCAACGCATGGTGAGAATGCACTGCTCGTTCCGCCGGGAGACAGTGGTGCATTGGCAACCGCGCTTGCACGAATCATTGCCGATTCCCGTTTAGCCGCATCTCTGACCGCAGCAGGACAGGAGCACTCTCAATCCTTCTCAATGGATTCGTTAGCGGTTAAGTATGTCGAGATGTACTACCGAGCACTGAACATGGAGGCGGAGAACATCACCACCATCACCGTGCCCCGTATGCTGAAGCGGTTCGAAGGTCGATTCTTGCGTCGTTCTCGCTTCGACTCACGTTCGTAGAAAGCAAAGTCGCATTGTGTCCCCGAAAGGTCTCATGAATCAGAAGCAATGGATTCCCAATGACGAGTCATTGGAGAA